>JAFXJT010000032.1 GCA_017532085.1 Oscillospiraceae bacterium
GACGATTTCCGAGGTATCTATCGAACACGGCGAAAACGCTACATACCTGAATTGCACCGCAGACAATACCTACCGACAATTTGAATGGGTGCGGCAATCCCACGATCAGGACAGAGGCGTAATCGCCCATCATTACTACCAATCGTTCTCGCCGGACGATCATATCACACCGGAGCTTGCACACAAGATCGGTGTGGAGCTGGCAAGCAAGATGTTTCAGGGCTTCCAAGTTGTGGTGACAACCCACATTGACAAGAATCATCTGCACAATCATATTCTGGTGAATAGCTGCCACATGGAAACCGGTCTGAAGTGGCTTTCCAATAAAAAGTCACTGCAAGCCATTCGGAACGAAAGTGACCGCCTGTGCAAACGCTATGGCATGAGCGTGATTGAAGAAAATCCTGACAGTCGTTCCATCGACAAAACGACTTATCAGCTAGGAATGCAGGGCAAGTCGTGGAAGATCGCACTGGTCAATGATCTGGATGCAGCGGTGCAGTGCTGCCGCAGTAAAAAAGACTTTGAGGCATTCTTCCGGGAGCGTGGATATGAGATCCGATATACGGCACATCATATTACATTCAAGAAGGAAGGCGAGAAGAAAGGCATTCGGGCAGATACCCTTGCAAAGCAATTTGGCGAACAGTACACCAAGGAGCGATTGGAACAGGCCATGGGCTATATCTACAATGAGGTGGAGCTGACAGATCCAAAGGAGCCGAGAAAACGGCAAAAAGGAACAGAAGGCAAATCCCATTGGGAACGGCTGACCGAGCGAACATTTGCAGAACGCAATCCGGAAGCGTTTCGCACAAAGCAACCCAAGGGATGGTATCAGACTTACGAGCCGCCTGTTCAGAAACAGCTTCATCGCAGATTCCCTGCGGAACGGCTGCGGCTTCGCTCACACCGTTCACTGCTGGTGAATATCATTGAAATTCTTTTCTTTTTTGATGGAATGCACAAACGGAAAACTCCGGATGTGCGGAAACCATATCAGTTTCGGATTCAGTCACCCAAACCACCCACACCGTTTTTGACATATGGCACCATTCCATATAGTAAGCTGGTCGGCATGACCGGTGAGAATTACTCTGTTACCGTCAATGCTGCCCATCTGCTGAAGCTGGCCAATCGGCCATTGCTTTATGCAGCGAGAATTGATCGGGAAAAGGGATCGGCAACGATCACAGTCAAAGCCTGTGATAAGGATCATCTGGCAAAGCTGCTGGGGATGGAAGAAATCAAGGAACGACTGGATGCTCAAAGCAAGCGGAATACCAATCGTGCTGCATATGCAGCATTGAAGCGGAAGGCCGCTGAATCGGGACAAGAGCTGAGGTTTATGAAAGTGACCGAAGCGCAGCTGGCCGCATTGCAGGAACAGTGTCAAGAGATCTCATACATAGAACGCGAGGGTGGCATTACAGTTACCTATCTGTCATCGGATGAGGATCTGATCCGCAGCATCACTACACCCAAGAAAGAAAAGAAGCCCGAAAGCGAGCAACAGAAAAACAACCGGATCTATGCAGCCTTGAAAAAGGCAGCGGCTCTGGAAAATACTAAGCTCTGCTATAAGGCCAATGTTTCTATGGCGCAGATCCGTGCGCTGGAAAACATGGGTGTGCAGCTGGCATATTTTCCTATGTCGCAGAGTGCAGGGCTTTACAAAATCGCCTGTGCAGCAGTTGAGGCGCAGATCGTCAATGATCTGCTGCGTAAGGATCGTGACAAGGACGGTATCCCCGATCATCTGGACAGTTCACCGGATATCAATTATGCAGAGGATGCCGCAAAAAAGAAGAAATAGGAGGAATCTATGGATCGTGAACAATATCTGAATCAAGAACAGCAGTACCGGTACCATCGGGTAACGCCGGAACAGATTGATTATCTGCAGGACTTTGCAACATTTCCCTATGATCTGTCAAACGGAGTAGTGCGAGTGAGGCCGGAACATGAGCAAGCCTTGCTTGCAGCTCTGGCAGCTGCAGATGAATTGAGAGTGGACCAATGTCAATAAAGTGGACAGAAAAAAGTAGAGAGCTAGGTAACGTGGTTTTCAGCATCAATGGGCGGGTGCCCATTGTTATGAGAGTGCGGGCGCATGGAATTGTAGAAACCATGGATGTAACGGAACAATGCATCCTGAAGCTCAGAAAACGAGCCATAGGAGCGGCGGTTCGTCTCCTCATGCTTGAGATATTTGAAAAAGCATTCCATCACAGCGTTATCGTAAGGATAGCCTTTGGCAGAAAACGACTGGATCATTCCATGCTGATCCAGATACTGCCGGAACCGCTTTGCTGTAAACTGACTGCCCCGATCCGTATGAAACATCACGCCGGAAGACACGCCTCGCGCTCGAATAGCATCTTCCAATGTGGCAATGGCAAGATCGGTATTGATGTGTGCAGACAGGCGGAATGCTATGATTCTGCGTGAAAACAGATCCATAATGGCACATAGATAATAGAACCTGCCGCCGGCTCTGAGATAGGTAAAATCGCATACCCAAGCCATATTCGGCTTCTCCGGCTTGAATTGCTGTTGCAAGAGATTCTTGCAGCTACCGCCTTCATCCTTAGGATGCGCTTTCTGTTTCGGTGGCTTTACGGTGCTCATTTTGGGCAGATTCATGGATTTCATCAGGCGGTACACTCTGCCGCAGCTGATGTGAATGCGATATTCTCGCGCAAGACATTCGGTCATCTTCTGTGTACCCAATCGCTTGTCGCTTTTGATGTATAGTGCAAGAATTTTTGCACGGATCGCTCTGTTTTCCACAGCTCTGTGGGATTCTTTGCGGTTGCGGAACTTGTAGTAGGTGCTCCGATTGACCTTCAAAACCCGACAAAGTGTGGATACAGCGTGCTCATGGCGCAGCGAATGCACAGCGATTAGTCTTTGTCTGAGTGTGGCGTGAATATCGCAATGGCTTTTTTTAGGATGAGATTCTCCTCTTCTAATTGAGCGTTTCTCTTTTGCAAAGCTTTGATCTGCTCAGCGGTAATGAGCGTGTCATCATCCAGCCTCACTGCAGAATACTGCTTGATCCATTTGGCTAAGGCGCTGTGGGACACGCCGTAATCCTGTTCGATCTCGGCGTAGCTTTTGCCGTTTTGGTGCAGATTTACAATTGTTTTCTTGAATTCTTCCGAGTAACGGGGGCTTTTCGTTCCTGCCATTTCTTTTTCCTCCTGGCGTTTTATTCTATTATACCATCTCTTTCCTTTTTTGTCCACTTTTTTAGTATAGTACCAGATGAATTGAGAGATCAGCAAGCAGAATTTGACATTAAGCCGTAATCGTGATATAATGCAAAGTACATTTTATTGTGCATGGAGGATATACGATGAAGAATAAAACCAAAGCCCTTGCAATTTCCGCTGTGGTTGCACTGGCTGCCGTTGTAGGTCTGACTGCAAGTGGCTGTCGATCCGATGAAAACAGCAATTCAACCGCAGATCAGAGCAGTAGCACAACTAATTCACAAAGCGCAGATCAGAATGACGGCAAGAAGATCAACCCCTTTGATGGTCTGGAAGTGAGCTTCGGCGGTCTGGCTTATGACGGCAGCGTTTATGGTGATATCACATTTGAGGCAAACACCGATGGCTGCGCTGCGTTTGTCAAAGACTATGTGACCTTCAACTGTGACACAACCAATGCTGCCAATGGCAGCACAGTTATGGTACAGGCCAAGTGGGATGCAAAGGATGCCAAGGATAACGGTATAACAGTGACGGCTGTTGAGCAGTTGTATACTGTTTCTCTGGAGGAAATTCCTGAAGATCTGACTGAAGTTCAGCGCAAGCAGCTTGCGGATTATATCTGGAATCAGGCTATGGAAAAAGAAGATGGAGATTACCCGGTGGTGGGACAGAATGTTCCAACCTATCACGGAAAGTGGAAGGCACTTTCTGTATCTGAACCGGCTGTTCTGATCGAAAAGTATCTTCTTACGGATGAAGGCGATGACATTCCCAAAACCGTATATAAGATCGTTTGGGAGATTGATCTGTCGCTGGAATGCGTTGAGGTCGGCTTCGGAGATAAAGAACATCAAGTAGGTGATGTCATTGACGAGAAGTTCTATGTTTACGGTTTTGAAACCGATTTCACCGTGCAAGAGGATGATGTTCATTTTGCCAAGAAATATGGCAGCACTGTGGGTTGTGATGAAGTCTTTTCGCCTTCCTATTCTTCGGATAATGACAATGAGTATATCTCAGTAATTACATATGATTGATTGTGCCACATATGGCACAATGAAAGCCGAATGCTCAAAAAGCACTCGGCTTTTTTCATGTCCTAAAATCAAATGTGCCACATATGGCACAAACAAAGGAGTGTGATACCAATGGCAGGAAAAAACAAAATGCGCCGTGAAAAGAGCATGGCTGTGTATGTGTACATGGGTGTTTTCCTGTTTGTGATTCTTTTCTTTTTTGGATGCTATTTTGCGTACCTGATGCTAGACTATCAGAACATCAATGGTGTAGAAAGCCTTACCATGATGGACTACATCAACATTCTGCGGATGCTGACAGCTCCGGTAGGATCTGTACCGATCACATTCGGCCTGATCCTGACCATCCTGAAGATGCAGGTTACCAAGCTCTGGTGGCTGTATGCTGCCGGTGCGCTGTGTGTATTCATGGCTGCCACATCCAATACCAACGATGACTACAAGGGTATGGAGCAAGGCTCTGCACGGTGGGCAGACAAATATGACTACAAGCTGTTTCAGGATCGCA
>JAFXJT010000033.1 GCA_017532085.1 Oscillospiraceae bacterium
TCCGCTTAATGCTGCTCGGTTCCCCGCCTGACATGGTTCACGGTGCTTTGCTGCACAGGGCCCGCACACCTATAATCCGGAATTTCTCCCAAATGTGATGTTGTTTCCGTTCAACTGCTAACATTATACCACATTCATTTTGAAATTTCAAGGGGTAAATTGTGATTTCTGATAATTTTTCACAAAATGCAAAATTTCCTCTTTACATTTCTCAAACTTTGTGATATAATGTTTAAGCGATCAGATGGAATCGATTGTTTTTTTGCAAATCCATTATCGTTCTCCTTTTTTCGAGATGTGGCTCAGTTTGGTAGAGCGCTGCGTTCGGGACGCAGAGGCCGCAGGTTCAAATCCTGTCATCTCGACCATCTTTATATGAGAAAAGCCACGCATCTGCGTGGCTTTTCTCATATGCAAGCAAAAGCTTAATCCTTAAAACCATAGATAATCCCTGAAACACAACAAAGCATGCTTTGATTTGAAACAAACGGCTCGGAAACTACATATTTCCGGGTCGTTTTTATGTTTTACAGCAAATCAAAAACCTGTTATCCATGAACAGAACGCCATAATACGGAATACAATGGTGAAAGACAGCACTGTCAACGGATCAACAAACAATATCCCGATGGGCTGACAACCATGCAGGCAACACGACCCGTTATACTGCATTGACCGCAAATCGAATCTATGCTATAATAAGAAACATATGGATGCCCTATCTTAGGACAGGAGGCGCTTGTTCCCCTATGAAGCAGATCAGAAATTCCTATCGGCACACGATTTATGCAAGCTATATCGGCTATATTACCCAAGCAATCATCAATGGTTTTGTCCCTTTGTTGTTTCTCACCTTTCAATCGGAATTCGGTCTATCATTGGATCGGATCGGATTGCTGGTTACTGTCAATTTCAGCACGCAACTGATCGTTGACCTGCTGGCAGCGAAATATATTGATCGGATCGGATATCGAAAAGCAATTGTTGCAGCGCATCTGTTTTGTGCTGCGGGATTGTGTCTATTGGCAATACTCCCTTCGCTGCTTTCCTCGCCTTTTCTTGGTCTTTGTCTATCCGTCATTACCTATGCCATTGGCGGCGGGTTGATCGAAGTACTCATCAGTCCCATTGTAGAGGCTTGTCCTACCAATGATAAATCCGCTGCCATGAGTCTGCTGCACTCATTTTACTGCTGGGGCTGTGTGGCAGTCATATTGCTTTCTACCTTGCTGTTTTACTTCGTAGGCACGCAATATTGGAAACCGATTGCCTGTCTGTGGGCAATTGTTCCACTGGCAAACAGTCTTTATTTCACACAAGTACCGATTCATACATTGGATACCGGCGGAGAGCCCTTAACACTCTCTGCATTACTGCGATCAAAGGGATTTCTTCTTCTGGTATTGTTCATGGTCTGCGCCGGTGCTTCAGAACAAGCCATGAGCCAATGGGCATCCGCATTTGCGGAAAGCGGATTGCAGGTATCCAAAACCCTAGGCGATCTGACCGGGCCCTGCTTTTTTGCCGCGTTGATGGGAATTTCCCGTATCATTCATGCCAAATACGGTGAAAAGGTCTCGCTGGAACGGTATTTATTTGCTTCTGCATTGCTGTGTGTCATCAGCTATCTGATCACATGTTTATCACCGATTCCGCTGCTTTCTCTGCTGGGCTGCGGTATCTGCGGATTCTCAGTAGGTGCTATGTGGCCGGGCGTATTCAGTCTGGCAGCCAAGCGCTGTCCCCATGGCGGCACCGGTATGTTTGCGCTGCTGGCACTTGCCGGTGACTGCGGCTGCGGCGCCGGACCTTCCATCGTTGGATTTGTATCCGATGCTTGGAACAACAATCTGAAGCTGGGATTGCTCATTGGTATGGCTTTCCCTTTGCTGATGCTGCTTGGATTATGGAAGCTTGCAGCGCGCAAGACAATCGAATAACAAAACGAAAACGGCAGATCCGAGCAAGCAAGGTTCTGCCGTTTGTTTTGGATCCTGACTTGAAAATAAAGGTATCCCACTTGATTTCTCATAGATCTTATGTTATCATAAACATGATATTTATCTTTGATTCTGCAGAAAGGATTCCATCCGATGATACAGTTTCCGCTTTCCAACTTTGCCAAAGATCCAAGCTTTCCCTTTTGCATTCAATACGGCAGCCATGAACAGACGCTCTATCGTCATAGCCATGTGGATTTTTCTGAGCTTGTGATCGTACTGGACGGCAAAGCCACCCATATTGTTGAAGAAGAACATTATCATATCAGCAAAGGCGATGTCTTTGTCATCAGCAATGATACAACCCATGCCTATGAAAATGCAGTAAACTTTCATATTTGCAATATTATGTTTTCGCCCTCATTTCTAACAGCTGCTGCTCCGGAGCTTTCGCAGACTGCCGGATTTCAGGCTTTGTTTGTTCTGGAGCCGGAATGCTCGCACAGTTATCGGTTCTGCAGCCGTCTGAAATTGGACAGCGCACAGTTTTCCAAAGTATATTCGGATGTTTTTATGCTGTATCAAGAGTATACCGAGGAGCAGATTGGATGGCATACCGCAGTGCAGGCAGAATTTCTGAAGCTGGTCGTGATGCTCTCTCGCATGTATGATGTGGAGCATATTACACAGGAAGACAGTCTGCTGCGTCTGGCTCCCGCACTGGCATATATCGAGCAGCACTATGATCAGCCCTGCTCATTGTCAGAGCTTGCAGAACTGACTTATTATTCCGAACGCCACTTCATCCGCCTGTTTCAAGAACTCTATTCCTGTAATCCCACCACCTATGTAAAGAAACTGCGGATGCAGAAAGCGCAAGAACTGCTGGCTACAACACAGCTTCCGATCACCGAAATCGCTGCCCGATGCGGATATCCCGACAGCAATTATTTCAGCCGGATTTTCAAACAGCAAAACAATATGACACCCAAACAATATCGTATCCACCATAAGGATTGGAACTGGAAACGCTTGCACACAACACTTCTTCCATGATGCTGCCGGTTGCTGTTGACTCACAAAATAAAAGAGAGAGAATGCTAAAAAGCTTCTCTCTCTATTTTTGTTACGATATCCTTCAGATATTCGCCATCTTGGCAGTGGGCATCATCAGCACTTTGCCGGAGCCGCGATAGACATTTACCAAGCCCTCGCCCGAGGCTGCAGAGCCGAGCAGGCTCTTGCCGGAGCGCTCAACAGTAAACTCCAGACTGCCGCTCCAAGCGATTGCAAAATTGCCGTCAATCTTCAGCACATCACGATCCAGCGTAATTTCAATAAGCTCCTCCTGAGGACAAGCAGATTCAATACAGAAAGTACCGATTCCGTTCAGACTCAGATTGAACAAGCCCTCTCCGCCGGCAACTGCCGAAGAAAGATTACTGCGCATAACAGCCTTATGCTGCAAAGAAGACTCACAAGCAAGGAACAAGCCATCATCCAGCACAACAGAGCCGCCCCATTCTGCTGCGTTGAGCAGGATCAGATGACGATAAGTCGGCTCCAGCACCAGAACGCCATCACCGGTATATTCCGGCTTGATTGCAGATTCACCGGTCACTTTGCCGCGCATTGCCTTACCCAACAAATCGCCTACACCCTTAATGCCGCTGTTTGCATTGACATTGCCCAGCATCCACTGCATAGCACCGGCCTGAGTGGTGATATTTGCCTTGCTCAGATCGCAGACCAGCTGACGCTTCCGTACATTCATTTGCGATGCGAAAAATGCTGTTGCTGCCGTAGCAGGTGTTACACTCAAATCACGCTGGTACTCAATTACCGTAAAGGGGCCTGCCTGTGAAAGCTGCTTTACATCATCGTTGTCCGTAAAATTTTTGATTGTATACATGTTTCCCTCCAAAACCAAATTGAATATTCAGCATATTGTAATTCCTATGCCGATTCTATTATAGCATTCCGATTTAGAAAAGTCAATGATGTTTTGTTCATTATAATAGCAATTCTGTATGAACAGGATTACTTTTTCCAGGTATTCGGCAAAAAGATCAACAACATCGGGAACAGCTCCAAACGGCCTGCAAGCATATCAAAGATCAGCACAAACTTGGAAGGCATAGAAAAGAAGGCATAATTGGCTGTGGGACCTACCATCTCAAGACCGGGACCGATATTATTGAGCGTTGCTGTGACTGCGGTAAAGGTAGTCACCAGATCATTGTTCTCCAGCGAAAGCACAAGGAAGGAACCAATGAAGATCACCGCATAGCAAATCATATACACATTAACGGAACGTACTACATCGTGATCGACCGCATGAGAATCCATGGTAATACGCTTTACCTGTTTGGGATGCAGCATATTTCTCAGTTCCTTGGTCACACTTTTACACAAAATCAAAATACGGGATACCTTAATACCGCCGCCTGTACTGCCTGCACAGGCACCGACAAACATGACTAACACCAACAAAGCACGGGATAGCTCGGGCCATGTATTGAAATCCACCGTTGCAAAACCGGTGGTAGAAATCAAAGAAGCAATGGTAAATGCAGCATGACGCAAGGCTTCCCCCACACTGCCAAAGATCGCATGAATATTGATGGTCACAATCGTGATAACCGTACCGACAATCAGTAAAAACGCCTTAACCTCCGTTGTAAAGGCTTCCTTCAGTTTTCCTCGCAGCAAAAAGTAATAGGAGTTGAAGTTAATGGAAAACAACAGCATAAACACAGTTACCACAATCTGCACATAGGCAGAATATCCGTTGAGACTATCATTGCGGATACCAAAGCCGCCGGTTCCCGCAGTTGCAAATGCCGTATTGAGTGAATCAAACAGCGACATGCCGCCGCACAGCAGCAAAATCCACTGCATCACCGTCAGAGCAAAATAGATTGCATACAGTAATAGTGCGGTGGTTTTCACACGCGGTACCAGCTTTCCCACAGATGGCCCGGGGCTTTCCGCCTTCATAATATGCATATTCTGGGCGCCGGAGAGCGGCAGAAATGCCATAATAAATACCAGCACACCCATACCACCGATCCAGTGCGTAAAGCTGCGCCACATAATTATGGATCGGGGCAGGCTCTCTACTTCGGTCAGGATACTGGCTCCGGTGGTTGTAAAGCCCGATACCGACTCAAAGAGTGCATCGATATAATTTGGAATCTCTCGTGACAGAAAAAACGGCATTGCACCAATCAAGCTCAGTACGATCCAGCTCAGTGCAACGATCACAAAGCCTTCACGAGCAAATAATGTTTTGTTTTTGGGCTTGCGCCATGTCATCAGACGGCCAATCAACAAACAGATTAAGGCAATGCCCAGAAAGATCCACAGCTCTTGTTCCCCATAACACAATGCAGTTACTGCCGGAATCGCCATAAATACTGCTTGGAACATCAGCAGCAGTCCAAGGATATAACTGACCATTTTCAGATTCATAGATTATCTTTCTCCCTGCAATTAAGCATGCAGAATATCCGTAATATCATGCAGCGCACGCTGACTGGATACCACAATCACAGTATCCCCCAGCTCAATGGTATGATGACCGCGCGGAATAATGACCTTACCATCACGCAAGATACCGGCAATCAAAATGTTTTCGTGGAATCGAAGCTCTGCAAGCGGTACACCTACTACATCGGAATGCTCTCGAATCAAAAATTCTGCCGCTTCCACCTTACCCTTTATGACATGATACAGCGTTTCTATATTGCTGCCGATGGTATTCCCCATGGCACGTACATAACGCACAATGCTTTCTGAGGTAATATTCTTCGGATAGATAATCGTATCCAGATCCAGTTCCTTGATCACCGTGTCAAAATCAATTCGATTGATTTTGGTGATGAGCTTTGCTTTTCCGGCGCTTCTCGCAAACAGAGAAAGCAGAATATTCTCTTCATCCAGATTGGTCAGCGCCACAAAGGCACCAACAGTATCCAAACCTTCTTCCAACAACAGATCCTGATCCGCTGCATCTCCATGGATAATAATGCAGTCACGGAACCGGGCAGACAGAGTCTGACAGCGTGCCTCATTTTTATCAATGACTGTCACATGAATATCATCACGTTCCAGCAATTCGCAAAGATAATAAGTGATTTCTCCACCGCCTACGATCATGACATCCTTCACAGATCGTGCAGCATACTGGATTTTCTTGAAAAAATGATTGGCGTTTTTCGGCGTTGCAATGATCGAAATCACGTCCTTTTGCTGAAAAAGGAAATCGCCGTTTGCAATATAAGCCGCATCATCCCGTTCAACTGTACATACCAGCACATCACAATGGAATTTTGTAGTAATCTGTTTGACGGAACATCCCACAAGAGGACTCTCCTCCGGAAGCTTAAATTTCAGAAGCTCCAATTTTCCTCTTGCAAAGGTATCAATTTTAATTGCAGAAGGAAAGCGCAATACTCTTGCGATCTCAGCCGCAGCAGCCTGCTCAGGATTGATGACCATAGCCAATCCCAGTTCCCGCTTAAGATAAGATGCTTCAGAGCTATACTGCGGATTTCGCACACGAGCAATGGCTTGACAGTTGCCTGCCTTCTTTGCAATCAGACAACAAAGAAGATTCAGCTCATCAGAACCGGTTACCGCAATCAACAGATCGGCATCCTCAATATTTGCCTCTTGCTGAACAGCATGTGTAGCACCATTGCCCACAACACCCAGCACATCATATTTATTTGCAACAGATTGTACCTTATTACTATCCAGATCGATGACAGTTAAATTATTGCCTTCTTCATTGAGCTGATCAGCAAGCGCTTCTCCGACCTTGCCGCAGCCAACAATAATGATATTCATAAACATTCCTTCCGATCGCTAGCTATGAGATTGTTTAAGATCCCAATTTTATACGGATATGCATCCATAAAAGCACACTATAATACTATACACTATTCTGTACGGAAAGTCAATCTGCAATTCTCAAAAATCTTGTAAAATATTCGTAAATGAACAGTTCGTTAGTGCCTGAGCAGACACTGCCGATTTGACAAGGGTTCCTTCCTATGCTATAATACCATCAGAGATTGTGCAAAAAGGAGAACCGGTTATGTCCACCCAAATCAAGGAACGCTTTGGTCTCAGCGGGAATCAGCTCAAAATCATTGCACTCATTACCATGACCTGCGATCATGTTTGCAAGCAATTGCTGCCGCAGCTTTCCTTTTTGAAAATTCTGGGAAGATTCGCATTCCCCATCTTTGCTTATATGATTGCGCAAGGCTGCATACATACCAAAAACAAAAAACGCTATCTGCTGACCATCGCCATACTTGCACTGCTCTGTCAGATCGTTTTTTATTTCACCATGCATTCGTTGTATCAATGCATTTTGGTTACATTGGCGCTATCGATTGCCATTATCTTTTCCATAGAACGAGCATCCCAAACGCCATCTCTCGGAAATCATCTGCTGGCATTGAGTATGATTGCCGCAGCATTTTTCCTGTCCGTCATGATGCCCAAGCTGTTACCGCATACAGATTATCATATTGATTACGGTATTTTTGGTGTGCTGCTGGCTGTGGCTGCATATACAGATGAAAAAATGCATACAAAACTATTGTTTTTCACCATCGGTTTATGTCTGCTTGCTGTTTCCATCGGCGGCAAGCAATGGTTTTCCCTTTGCGCTTTGCCTCTGCTTGCGTTATATAACGGCACACGCGGAAAATGGAAACTGAAATATTTGTTTTATATCTATTATCCTCTGCACTTGGTTCTCATCCAAGCAATTCGGCTTCTGATAACATAACAAAAGAAAAAGCGGAACGAATAATATCGTTCCGCTTTTGTGATTCGTCTTATCAATGCCTATTCGGATTTTCCGCAGCAAGACGAATGAGCATCGGATACACCGGCTACAAGATCAGAACTTGCGCTTACGTGCTGCTTCCGACTTCTTCTTGCGCTTTACGGAAGGCTTTTCATAATGCTCTCTCTTGCGAACTTCCGCAATCACGCCGTCTTTTGCACAAGAACGCTTGAAACGCTTCAAAGCGGTATCCAAGGATTCGTTCTTGCCAACGCGAACTTCTGCCACGAATTTTTCCCTCCCTTTGTCCAACGACAGAGGCTATATATGAAGGAGCAATGCTGCAGTATGCTTCATCAGCTCCCATATACTCAACCCATTAGATAATGATATTGTACCACAAAACTGTAATTTTGTCAAGGAATTTTTGTAACGGAAACGAGATTCGTTAATTTGCTACAAAATTCACCAATTTATTTTGTATATAAATCTGTTTCCGCAGTGTTTTTCCGGCGATGGCCTCCTGCACCTTCGCATCTGCCAGCGCCAGAGGAAGCACTTCATCCTGCTCTGCATTATGCGGGATCATCATTCTGCTCTTGAGTTTGCCATTGACCTGTACCACGATCTCTACCTGATCCTCCACACACAGTGCAGGATCAAAATCGGGCCACTGCTGCTGATTGAGGATACCATAGCCCATCAGCTCAAACAGTTCTTCGGTCAGATGCGGTGCAAAGGGATTGAGCAGCATCAACAAGGTGCGATACTCTGCCTTAGTCACAGCGCCGGTGGCTGTCAGATCATTCACCAAAGCCATCATAGCCGCAATGGCTGTATTAAACTTCAAATTCTCAATATCCTCGCTGACTTTACGAATCGTTTTATGCATTGCAGTCATCATATTGTCACGATACGTATCGCCTTCCATCACCAGATCCTGCATTGCCCAGATACGATCTGCAAAGCGCTTGCAGCCCTTTACACTGTTATCGCTCCACGGAGCAGCCTTTTCGTAATCGCCCATGAACAGCACATACATACGCAGCACATCGGCACCATACTGATCCACTACATCATTGGGATCAATGACATTGCCCTTAGATTTGGACATTTTATCGCCATCGGGACCTAAAATCAAGCCCTGTGCAGTACGCTTGGCATACGGCTCTGCTGTGGGAACTGCACCGATATCATAGAGGAACTTATGCCAGAAACGGGAATAGATCATATGTCTGGTCACGTGCTCCATACCGCCGTTATACCAATCAACAGGCATCCAATATTTCAGAGCCTCCATATCAGCAAGGCACTGATCATTGGCAGGATCACAATAGCGCAGGAAATACCAAGAAGAGCCTGCCCATTGGGGCATCGCATCGGTTTCGCGCTTCGCTTGGCCGCCACACTTGGGACAAGTGCACTGTACAAAGGAATCCAGCTTGGCAAGCGGAGATTCACCATCTGTACCGGGTTCAAAATTCTCCACAGGGGGCAGACGCAGCGGCAGCTCCTCATAAGGCACAGCCACAATGCCACAAGAAGGACAATGGATCAACGGAATGGGTTCGCCCCAATATCTCTGGCGATTGAACGCCCAATCCTTCATTTTATATTGCACACCGGCTTCACCGCAGCCCAGACGCTCCAGCACAGTCAACACTTTGGCAATGGCATCCTTTTTATTGGTAATGCCATTGAGTTCATCCGAATTGACCATCACACCGTCGCCCGTATAGGCTTCTTTGGAGATATCTCCGCCTTGAATCACCTCGATAATATCAATACCGAATTTCTTGGCAAAGTCATAGTCTCTGGTATCATGTGCGGGCACTGCCATAATCGCACCGGTACCATAGCCCATCATAACATAATCCGAGATGTAAATCGGGATTTCCTTACCGGTCAGCGGATTCACTGCTGTCAAGCCTTCAATTCGGACACCGGTCTTATCCTTGACAAGTTGTGTACGCTCAAACTCAGTTTTCTTGGCACACTCTGCCTGATAAGCATCCAAGGCATCGATGTTGGCAATGCTGTCACGGTACTTCTGAATCATGGGATGCTCAGGCGCCATTACCATAAAGGTTACGCCATAAAGCGTATCAGGACGAGTGGTATATACACGAAGCTGCTCGTTCTGCTCCTTGATTTTAAAGTTGACAAAGGCACCGGTAGATTTACCGATCCAGTTTTCCTGCTGCAGCTTGATATTGGGGAGATAATCTACCTCCTCCAGACCCTCCAGCAGCTGATCCGCATACTGAGTGATGCGAAGATACCAGACATCCTTGGTTTTCTGTACAATATCGCTGTGGCAGATATCGCACTTGCCGCCCTGAGAATCCTCATTGGACAACACAACCTTACAGCTGGGGCAATAGTTGACCAATGTTTTATCACGGAACACAAGGCCATGTTCAAACATCTTCAAAAAGATCCACTGTGTCCATTTATAGTAGCTCTCCTCAGTGGTATCCACTACTCTCGACCAGTCGAAGGAGAAGCCGACACGCTTGAGCTGCTGTGTAAACTTTTTGATATTCTGATCGGTTACCACTCTGGGATGCACACCCGTTTTCACAGCGGTATTCTCTGTGGGCAGGCCATAGGCATCGAATCCGATGGGGAACAGTACATTATAGCCCTGCATACGGCGCTTTCTGCTGACCACCTCAAGACCGGAATATGCCTTGATATGACCAACATGCATACCATGTCCCGACGGATACGGGAACTCTACCAACGCATAGAACTTCGGCTTGGCAGAATGATTTTCAGCAGCAAACACCTGATGGGTTTCCCAATAGTTTTGCCACTTTTGTTCGATTTCCTGAAAACGATATTCCTGCATAGTTTTGACACGCATCCTCTCTGATGATTCTGTTTCCAAAGAAGTTAATGATCCAGCTTGCAATGGCTGCGTACTGCCGGATGAAATGCCAGCAATACTGCTCCTGCCATATCCAGCAGACCTTCCAGTGTATAAAGCAAATACACATTCAAGCCAATATGTTTCAGATTTTGCGGCAGATAGGTACAGGCAAGAAGCATCAGATAAATCCCAACAATCAGATTGCTTCGCTTGACGCCTGTCCATAAACAAACAATTGCTGCCACGGCAATTCCAATGGGAATCAAATCGGTAAAGCCAAAGCCGCCGATGATTCCGTTCAAGATCTGCTTAAGCAGCATATAGATGCCGACTCCTGCCGCCAGATTCTTTCCGCGATCCGCCATTAAAACGCTCCGCTTTCATCAATCAGCAAATGACTGATATCCACCTGTTCACCATCTGCCCAAAGACGCTCCAGCTGATATTCCGCACGGGTATCCCGATAGAATACATGCACCACGATATCGGCATAATCCAATACAATCCAAGTTGCACTGCGATAGCCTTCGGTGCCTTTGGGCTCCACACCCTGTTGAGAAAGCTGGTATTCCACTTCATCGGCAAGAGCCTTTACCTGAGTCGTACTGGTGCCGGTAGCTATTACAAAATAATCGGCAATGATCGTCAGATTCGTAATCCCGATCACCTGGATATCCTCGGCCTTTTTCATATCCAATGTCTTGACAATCTTTTCAAGCTTTTCCTGTGTAGTCATTGGGTGCTCCTCTCCTATTCCTTGATACCGGTTCAATGACCGTTAAAGGTATTACCGTTTACTAAATCTTCCAAATCCGTACTTTCATTGTCATACATCGTATTCAGATAATTCCCCTCGGTAATCAGTTCCTTGATGGGAAGATCATAGATGGGTTCATAATAAGGTCGGAAATGTTTGTTAAGCAGATTTACCGTAGGACCATAGTGGATCGACCAAACGGAATAATACTGATAATGCCTCCAATTTTCCGGATAATAATCATGGCCCTCGCCCGGCAGCATGAACATGGAGATATTCTCCATACCCACTGTGATTGCAAAATCAGAAAGCTTACTGATCTCATCCATGGAAAGATTGGAGCCGATCAATTGTTTATCCACTATGGTATCCATATACAGCATCAGTTCCAACGTACCGATATCGCAGACCTTCTCCATGGCAGCCGCAAGAAAAATGCGCTGTGCCTGCATTCTGCCGATGTCGCCCTCATTATACCCATGACGATACCGTACCATCCATTCCGCCTGCTGGCCATTCAGCACCTGTTCGCCGGCATAGATCGTTTTTCCTGGTTCATAGTAAATGGTATAGGGCATATTGATCGGCACACCGCCAATCAGATCTACAATCTCTACAATATCGCTGCAGCCGGTGGTAACATAACGATCAATCGGAACATGAAAGGTCTCTTCCACACAATCCACCACACGCTGTACCGCCGAAACATCCGAATTTCCCATCGTATATACGCTGTTGAGTTTGGCTCCCTCAAAAGCGGTATAATCGGGAACAAAAGTATCCCGAGGAATTTGCAGAATATTGATTTTATTTGCAGCAATATCAAACATCACCAGCATCATGACATCGGTATTGGCACGCAGCTCATCCAGACCCAAAAACAGTACCGAGAACTGTCCCTCCTGGATCTGATTCAGATCCAGACCGTCATCAAAAACACTTCCTGTTGCATTGCTGTGTATCTGTGCCTCACTTTTTACGGCATAGGAATACTCCTTGGAATTCAATTCGCCGTCAAGATTGACAAAAGGCGTCCAATTACGAATCTTCTGCATCAGCGAGATCCGCACAGTATATACAGTGGAGTCCTCCCCTTTGATCTCATAAGGGAAGATTTTCATATTCACAAACATGATATGACAAAGCACAAGTCCAATGACAATAACGGCAATGGCAGCGATCCATTCTTTCCAGTTCATCCGACGACGCTTTTTCGATCCGGATGTACGAACCGTTTCGGCTGCATGCTCTGCAATATGTGCTTTGGCAGTCACGGATTTACGTTTTGTTGTGACTTTTTCGTGTTGTCCGATTGTGTCTCTCCTACGCTGCTGAACAGTTTTTTTCTTCTGCGTACTGCCCATTGCGCAACTCCTTATCATTCATAAAGCATTGTTCAAGGTATTTGTTCTGAAATGGAAGCAACAGAACGTGTCCTATATTTCACGTTCCCTTTTTGTCGTTCGATTTTTGTGTCGGGATTGTCAGATAATAGTTATATGCCTCAGCAGTACAAATTGGAAGCGGTGTGCCTTTGCGCAAGACGCTTTCCACCGAAAACTGCACGCCCACCAGCATGGCACGCTTCAGATCAGCAAATGCAAGCTTCCGCACACGCTCCACATCATGATAGGTTCGATCAGCCGAAATCAGATCTGCCATATATACGATTTCTTCCAGCAGCGTCATGTTGGCATGTCCTACTGTATGCCAACGTGCAGCACTGAGCACCTCATGATTCTCAATACCCAGTTCAACCTGCATATATGCAGCCGCAGCAATCCCATGCCATACAGGCTTACACAGCCACTCGATCTCCTCTACCGGAAAAGAGCCGCTGCGCATCAAAGCTGCCTGTTCTTCAGCAGGAATCTCTTTGCAGCAGTCATGAAGCAGTCCGGCAAGATACGCCCAATCCGGATCTGCATGCCAGCGTTCTGCCAGTTCCTTGGCTGCAATGGCAACATTTACCGAATGAGCAAAGCGTTTTTTGGACAGTCTTGCACGCAGCAATGCGATATACGCTTGAAACTGCTGATTCAAAAGCTGCTGATCCATTCCGCTTCACTCCTTATTCTCATTGGGCAAACGATATAAACCATATTCATCCATATATTGTACTACATTTTGAGGCAAAAGGCAAGAGCAATTCTCATTCTTTTGCACTTTCTCACGAATTTGTGTGGAAGAAACAGGAAAACCTCGTACAGACAGCACACAAATCTCTGTTTTCTTTCCCAGCGCACACATTCTGGCTTGCAGCGCCACTGCTTTTGCATTCAACAGCGCCAAATCCTCATTGGTGCGGGATATCACACAAAGCGAAGCAAGCGTTAAGATCTCCTGCCAGCAATACCAGCGATCGAAGCACAAAAGCATATCACTGCCCAGCATCAGCGTCCATTCCACGTCGGGCTGCTGTTCATGCAGTGCCCGCAGCGTTTCTACTGTATAGGATTTCCCATTTTTTCTGATTTCATAATCCGATACTGTCATCCAGTCATATGCCTGTGCTGCCAGTCGACACATAGCCAGTCGATGTGCAGCAGAAGCATATGCCGCATCAGATTTATGCGGCGGCTGTCCGGCAGGCATTAATACGACACCATCAAGCTGCAACGCTTTCTGAATGGATTCGGCAAGATGCAAATGCCCGTTGTGGATGGGATTGAAACTGCCGCCGAATAATCCCATTTTCATTTGCGTGTTCCCTTTGCTTTGGTTTTGGTATCCACCAGCTCAATGATAGGCTTATGGGGATTGGGCTTATACAATACAAAACGACTGCCGATTACACAAACCACATCGGCTTCTACCGCAGCAGCGATCTCCTCAGCAGCTTCTCTGGCGCTATAATCTGCATTTTCCAGCACTCTGAGCTTGATCAACTCTCTCACACGCAATGCATCCTTGATCTGTGCGAGCATGGCTTCTCCGATGCCGCCCTTGCCGACTTGAAAAATGGTATCCATTGCATTGGCCATACCACGCAATTGCGCACGCTGTTTGCTTGTCAACATGGTATTATTCTCCTTCCGATTTCACTGCTATATCTTTCAGCAATGTCACGATCTGGTCCAACGCACGGCGACGGTGACTGATCGCATTTTTCTCCTCAAATGAAAGTTCCGCAAAGCTCCTGCCTTCATAGCAGAATACGGGATCATATCCAAAGCCGTGATCGCCACGGCATTCCCGCAGGATCTCGCCGTTGACCCTTCCTTCACACAAATGCATTTGTCCGTTTGGATCCATCAGGCACATCACACAGGCATAATGCGCACCACGCTTTCCATCGGGTGTATCGGCAAGCTCCTTGAGCAGTTTGGCAATCCGATCATCATCCGTTGCATTCTCGCCCGCATAGCGATGAGAATACACGCCCGGTCCGCCGTTGAGTGCATCCACTGCAAGACCGCTGTCATCGGCAAGCACATAATATGACATTCCGTTTTGCTGTGCCGCATCCCAGATTGCCTTTGCCTTCAACGCCGCATTCTCAGCAAAAGTCGCACCGGTTTCTTCTACATCCAATACAATACCGGCTTCTTTCTGCGACAACACATTCCATTCGGTGCCATTGAAAATATCTCGAATCTCACGCAGCTTATTCTGATTATTGGTCGCTAGGATCAGATACATCTTCGTCCTCCTGTGTTTTCTGTTCCGATTCAGACATGTCTCGTTCAAACAGTGCATCTACAAAGCTCTTTGCCTCAAAGGGCTGCAAATCGTGAATAGATTCTCCCACACCAATGAGCTTCACGGGGATTCCCAATTCATTGCGAATGGAAATCACAATACCACCCTTGGCAGTACCATCAAGCTTTGTCAGCACAATACCGGTGATGGGTGCCACCTCTTGAAACAGTCTTGCCTGATTTACCGCATTTTGACCGGTTGTGGCATCCAGCACCAGCAGGCATTCCTTCGCACAACCTTCTGCTTCGCGATCAATAATGCGATTGATTTTAGCAAGCTCCTGCATCAAATTCTTCTTATTATGCAATCGGCCGGCAGTATCACAAATCACCACATCACAACCTCTTGCTTTTACTGCAACCAGTGCATCATATACCACAGCAGCCGGATCGCTGCCTTCATTATGGCGCACCAGAGAAACTCCTGCCCGCTCTGTCCAGACCGCAAGCTGATCAATCGCTGCGGCACGGAAGGTATCGGCAGCAGCCACAAGAACCTCTTTGCCCTCCTGCTTAAACTGATGACAGAGCTTACCAATCGTTGTGGTTTTACCGGCACCGTTCACACCGATCACCAGAATCACCGAGGGCTTGGTGCTCAGATCCAGCTGAGCATCTTCCCCCATCATATCCGCAATGATCTCCTGGATCAAGCCCAAAATATCGGCAGGATCGGTGATGCCGCGCTCCTTCACCATACGACGAAGCTCGGCGCAGATCTGTTCGGAAGTTTCTGCACCCATATCCCCCATTATCATTGTCTCTTCCAGCTGTTCAAACAGATCCTCATCAATTTTAGTAAAGGAATTGAGCAGACGACGCATCCCTTTGATGACATGATCTCTGGTCTTACGCAGTCCCTCACGAATCTTAGCAAAAAAGCCCATAGTCAGTTCCTTTCACGGTTTGTTTCAAAACACAGCTCATACGCTGTTGATTTTTCTATGCATTATAGGATCCTCTTTATGCTTCCGGAATTGCCATGCCGCTTTGATCCAGACGCAGCAAACGGGATACACCATCCTCCTGCATGGTCACACCATAGAGCACATTGGCTTCTTCCATGGCACTGCGACGATGCGTGATCACCACAAACTGCGTATGATCAATAAAACGCTTGAGATACTGCGCATATTTACGCACATTGACCTCATCCAGCGCTGCATCGATCTCATCCAAAATACAAAAAGGTGCCGGACGCAGCTTCAAAATCGCAAAATAAATACAGATTGCGACAAAGGATTGTTCACCGCCGGACAATGCAATCAGATTACGGATCACTTTGCCGGGAGGCGCAACACTGATTTCAATCCCCGATTCCAAAACATGTTCAGGATCCGTCAGCGTCAGCGAAGCAGAACCGCCACCAAACAACTCATGGAAAATCTCACCGAAATTGTGGTTGATCTTCTCAAAGCTTTCACGGAAAATACGGCACATATCCTCAGTCAGCGCAGCAATGAGCTGTTCCAGCTCTGCCTTAGCCTTCTCCACATCCTTCATCTGTGCGGAAAGGAATCCAAAGCGCTCGGATACTTCACGATATTCATCAATTGCTGCCACATTCACCGAACCCAATGCACGGATCTTATTCTTCACCGCAGTCAGGGCTGCTTCCGCTTCACGGATATTCTCGATGGGCTGTGCAGCTGCTTCTGCCTCGGAGCGAGTCATTTCATATGCCTCCAGCAGACGGAACACCAGATCATCCACTTCTCTTTGCGTTGCATTCCGGCGTTCCTCAACACGAGAACGTTCTCCGGATTGCTTTTCTCTGGCATCCCGCAATGCATCAATGCCCTCACGCAGCACACGAGTATATTGCTCTTTCTGCTCATGGAGCCGACGCAGCTTCTGCATCTGCTCCTGCGAATCCGTAATCTTTCTGCGCATTTCCTGCTGGCCCGCAGTCAGCGTTTCGATCTCATGTTGCTTTTGCTGAATATGCGCATTGGCTTGACGCTGCTGTTCCTTCAGCGCTTGCATTTGTTCCGCAGAAGCTTCCATGGATTGCGCCATGGTCAGACGTCGATGCTGTTCGGCTTCATAGTCCTTGGCAAGCTCTGCCTGTCGGATGCGAATTGCTGAAATGGATTCCGAACAGACAATCCGATCTTCACTCATACGCATTTTCTGAGATTGCGCTGTCCCCAGATCCGCTTGAGCTTGATCGATTTCCGTTTGCAGCACTTCGATTTGTTTTTGTGCCTCCTCACGGATCGCAGCAAGCTGTGCTACCTTTTCTTGAAGCCGTTCCTGCCGCTGCGCATCGGTTTCCTGCCGTTGTGCATCGGCTTCAGCCGTTGCCTGAAGCTGTGCCAGTGTACGCTCCAATGCGATGCGTTCTGCATCGTTTTGCTGCAGAAGCTCCTGCACACCTTCCATATCCGCCTTCATCTTATCCCATTCAGCTTTTGCTTTTTCCGCTGCAATCCGAATGGTCTGCTGCTCCTGCTCCAATGCCTGCAGTCGTTCAGCAGCCTCTTCAAGCTCATGCTTACGTGTAATCACACCGGCAGAACGTGCCGCAGAACCTCCTGTAAACGATCCGCCCGAATGAATCACTTGTCCATCCAGAGTGACAATACGAAAACGATACTGGAATTGCTTGGCAATCCGTGCAGCAGCATCAATATCCTCAGCCACGGCAATTCTGCCTAACAGACTTTCCATGACATTTCGATATCGTTCATCAAAGCCTACGAGATCACAGGCAATTGCCACAAAGCCGTCAATATCGGAAAGATTCTCCCGCAGCATTCCGCCGCGAATGGTTGTCAAGGGCAGAAACGTCGCTCTGCCGCCACGTATTTCCTTCAGATAACGGATACAACGCTTGGCAGCATCCTCATTTTCCACCACAAGATTCTGTAATGCGCCGCCCAAAGCGGTTTCAATGGCTGTGCCATATTGAGGCTGTACGGTAATCAGCTGAGCAACCGTACCGTATACACCGCCAAGCCGACCGCTTCCGGCAACCTTAAGAACCTGCCGTACACTGCCGGCATAGCCTTCCATACTTTGCTCAAGATCTTTCAAAATCCGCTGCTTTTGCTGCATCTGTTTATACTCCGCAGCAACGGCAGCCAGTCTTTCGACGGTCTGCTGATATTTCTGCTCTTTACCGGTACGTAACCGTGCAAAGCCTTCCAAACGGTTTTGATGTTCCTGTTTTTGTTGTTCCAATGCAGCACATTGCTTTTTCAACGCCTGTTCCTGTACTGCATATTGCTGCAGGCGTTCTGCTGCCGAAAGCGATTCTTCCTTCGCACGACGAGCATTTTCCACTGCATCCTGCCAATCGGATTCCGCAGTCTGCAATCGTACACGCTGCTCACTTTGCTGCAAGGTCAGCTGATGCAGATGACGATCCCGCTGCTCGCAGTCCTTATCCTGCTCGGCACTTTGCAGATCCAATGCTTCCAAGGAAGCAATCGCAGCTTCCAACTGGGCATCCATCACCTGTTGACGTTCTTTCAGCTCCTGCAAATAGGCATCCTGATCTGCAAGCTTCTGCTGCCAATCCGTACCGGACTGGGCCAGCTGCTGCTGCTGACGCTGATATTCCTCAATGGCTTCGGTGCTGTGATGAATTTCATTGTTGCAAACAGCAATCTGTGCTGCAAGTTGAGCATTCTCCTGCTCTGAGGCAACCACAAGATTTTGCAGTTGCTCGATATCCACCGTTGCCTGCTGCATATCTTGAAATGCCATTTGCAGTTTTTCTTCTTCACGAGCAATATCATGCTGCAGATTTTCATACTCCGCAGTCAGCTGCAAATACAGATCCGAAAGCTTCTGAATTTGCACCGAAAGCGCAGACAACCGATGCACCCATACGGATACTTCAAGCTGTTTGCGTTCTTCTGCCAATGTCAAAAAACGCTCAGCCTTTTCCGATTGTGTTTTCAACGGTCCCAAACGACTTTCCAGCTCTGAGGCAATATCCGTCAATCGCAGCAGGTTTTCCTGTGCGGCAGAAAGCTTCCGTTCTGCCTCTTGCTTTCTATAGCGGAATTTCGAAACACCGGCTGCTTCTTCGAAAATATCCCGGCGCTCATTGGATTTTGCACCCACGATCTCTGCAATACGTCCCTGCCCGATGATCGCATAGCCATCTCTGCCCAGACCGGTATCCATAAACAGCTCGTTGACATCCTTCAAGCGGACATTCTTTCCGTTGATCAGATATTCACTGTCACCGTTGCGATACAGCCGACGTGTTACGGAAACCTCTGTTTCCGGATCGGAAAGTGCATGATCGCTGTTATCAATGGTCAGTGTAACAGCTGCAAATCCTACCGGTTTACGGGTTGCGGTGCCGGAAAAAATCACATCCTCCATGCTTTTTCCACGCAGTTCCTTGGTAGATTGCTCTCCAAGAACCCAGCGCACCGCATCACCTATATTGCTCTTGCCGCTTCCATTCGGACCGACAACTGCTGTCATACCCTCATCAAAGCTGAGCCGTATTTTATCGGGGAACGATTTGAAGCCATGCAGCTCCAATGATTTCAGATACATCCTGTTATTTCGCTCCTCTTTCTGCAAAGCATATGCTCAAAGCTCCGGTTTGACCCCCATGAGAGCCAGTGCTTCTTTTGCCGCCATCTGCTCTGCGATTTTCTTGCTTCTTCCGGTGCCGCGTCCAATGACATTGGAATTCAATCGCACCTCCATATGGAAGGACTTGGCATGATCGGGTCCTTCCTCTCCAACCAGAACATATTCCACACGCTCTTCGGGATTCTTTTGAATCACCTCTTGCAGTGCTGTTTTGTAATCGAAAAATGCTTCGGAAGGCTGATCAAAGCGTTCCGGCAAAAAGCGCAGGATATGCTGCTTGGCAGGCTCCATACCGCCATCCAGAAAAATAGCGGCAATCACAGCCTCAAAAGCATCTGCCAGAATCGAGGGACGTGTTCTGCCGCCGGATTGCTCCTCGCCATGTCCCAGCAGCAAGAATTCTCCCAGACCGATTTTTTCTGCCCATCCATGCAGCGAACGCTCACAGACCAATGATGCACGGATCTTTGTCAGCTCACCTTCAGGCAAATGCGTACAGTGCATGAACAAATGCTCGGATACCACAATGGAAAGTACACTGTCTCCTAAAAATTCCAGTCGCTCATTACAGCGAATCATTTTCCGATTTTCATGCGAATACGAAGAATGGCAAAGAGCCTCGGTCAGCAGTGCAGGATTATGAAAACGATATCCGATCCGATCCTCAAATGCCGATTGTTGCATAATAGCCATCTCTTTCTCCTTATTCCGCTTCCGCCTTGACTTCGGCCTTGGCAGCCTGTTTCTGTGCGGCCAGCGCCTCTACAATGGTTTCTACCACTTTGCCCTCTACACAGGTTTTGGCCTGCCCAATAGCATGGAACAATGCACCGCCATCCGAACTGCCATGTGCCTTGATCACAGGACTTGCAATTCCCAAAAGCACGGCACCACCTACTTTTTTATAGTCCATGCTGTCACGGAATGCCTTCAGCTTTTTATAAATAAACAATGCACCCAATTTACCGAATCCGGTAAACATGGATTTGATCATCTTTGAGAAAAAGGATGCCATACCCTCATACAGCTTTAACACAATATTGCCGGTGAAGCCATCGGTAATCAATACCTGACAGGCACCGCTTGGTACTTCTCTTGCCTCGATATTGCCATAGAATTCCAGTGGTGCATCCTTCAGCAATGCATACGTCTGCTGTTCCAGAGCACGCCCTTTGCATTCCTCTGTGCCATTGTTGATCAGTCCTACCTTAGGATTGGCAATCCCCATCACCTTGTTCATGTAAATGCTGCCCATCATCGCAAATTGCAGCAGCATTTCGGGACGACATTCTACATTGGCACCGGCATCCATCAAAATCGCATGACCATGTGCTGTGGGCAAAATCGGAGCCATGGCTGCTCTTGTGATTCCCTTGATCCGACGGGTAAACATGGTAGCACCTACCAGCAGCGCACCGGAATTTCCGGCGGAAACAAAGGCATCGCCCTTGCCCTCACGCAATGCTTTCAGACCAAGCGCCATAGAACAATTTTCCTTGCCTCTGGTGATATCCGTCGGCGTATCGTGCATGGTAATAACATCCTCGGTATGCAGAATTTCAATACCATCCATAGGGATGGAACGCTCCTTGGCAATGGTTAAGATCTGTTTTTCATCTCCGCACAGCAAAACAGTAACACCCAGTTCACGTACTGCCTGTGCAGCTGCTTCCACAGGGGCAAGCGGTGCATGATCGCCGCCCATTGCATCCAGAATAATCCGCATATGCACTGCATACTCACCTGCTATATGAGTATGCCCTCCTTTCCGTATCAGAACGCTGCACTCTTTCGTGCCAGCGTTTCCGCCTCAACAGTCATATCCGACGCCGCCAGTGCCATTTCCAGAGCTGCCAGCGCACGTTCGGCATATGCCTGATACTTCTTTTGTTTGTCACGATATCGTTCCGTCAGCGCAGGAAGCAAGCCCATATTTGCACCCATGGGCTGTAAGTTTTCCTGATATGGATCCGTGATATATGCTACCAACGCTCCCAGCATTGTCTCGCAAGGCAATATCAACGGCGATTGTCCACGCAGCGCACGCAACAAATTCCATGCTGCCAGCAGACCGCTGCCTGCCGATTCCATATAGCCTTCCACACCGGTCATCTGACCGGCGAATCGGATTCTTGGTTCCTGTTTCAGCGCAAATCCGGCATCCAGCAGCTTTGGACTGTTCAGAAAACTGTTGCGATGCATCACACCATAACGCACAAATTCCGCATTCCGAAGCGCCGGAATCATAGAAAATACACGCTTTTGCTCTCCGAATTTCAGATTGGTCTGGAAGCCTACCAGATTCCATAGAGTACCCTCTCTGTTTTCACGGCGCAACTGCACCACAGCATAGGGTCTGCGGCCGGTATGCGGATCTGTCAGACCCACAGGCTTCATCATACCATAACGGATGCTATCCTGTCCACGCTTTGCAAGCACCTCCACAGGCATACAGCCTTCGTATACACGAAGCTGTTCCTGCTCAAATGCATGAAGCGGCGCAGTTTCCGCATCCACCAGCGCCTCATAAAACGCCAGATATTCCTCTTGATTCATCGGACAGTTGAGATAATCATCACCGCCCTTGCCGTATCTGGAAGCATAAAACGCATGATCCATGCAAACGCTTTCACCGGTAATGATCGGTGCTGCGGCATCATAAAAATAGAGCGATGCACCGGTCAGTGCGGCAATGGGCTGATGCAGAGCATCAGAGGTCAAAGGTCCTGTTGCAATGATCACATTGCCTTCCGGAATAGCATCGACCTCCTGCTCGATCACCGTAATCCTTGGATGCGACCGAATCCGTTTGGTTACCAGTGCCGAAAACGTATGGCGATCCACCGCAAGCGCACCGCCTGCTTCCACAGCACATTGCTCTGCGCAAGGCACTAGCAAAGAACCCAAACGACGCATTTCCTCTTTCAGCAAACCCGCAGCAGAATCTACACGGGATGCCTTCAGCGAATTGGAACATACAAGCTCTGCAAAATCCGGCGAATGATGTGCCGGCGAATAACGATGCGGTTTCATTTCATAGAGGTTCACCGCAAAACCTGCATTGGCAAGTACCCAGGCTGCTTCACAGCCTGCCATACCCGCTCCGATAATCGTAATCTGTTCTGTCATATCGGTCGCTCATAGCCGCACTCGGGCTTTTCACACACAAATTTACCGGTTCTTCCGCCCTTCTTGAACAGCGTATTGCCGCATTTGGGACAGCGTTCTTCCACAGGCGTGCTCCATGTCATGAAATTGCAGTTGGGATAGTTTTCACAGCCATAGAAGCTGCGTCCTTTTTTGGATTTTTTCAATACAATCTTCTGACCGCACAACGGACACAAGCCCTTCGTAGCCTGCACGATCTTTTTGGTATTGCGGCACTCCGGGAATCCGCTGCATGCGAGGAATTTTCCAAATCTGCCGATCTTCACTACCATCTTTTTCCCGCAGAGGTCACAGATTTCATCAGTTTCCTCATCCGGCACACGCATCCGTTTGCCATCCATTGCATGTTCGGCTGCGTGCAGTGTTTTGGCGAAATCCTCATAAAACAGACGCAACGATTCTACCCAATCTTTTTCACCGCGCTCTACATCATCCAGATCCTGCTCCATGGCGGCAGTGAATTTGGAATCCACAATGCGCTTAAAATGACTCTTCATCAGCTCGGTGGTCACTTCACCCAATGAAGTGGGACGCAGCTGTTTTCCATCACGCTCCACATACATACGAGAGAGAATCGTAGAAATCGTCGGTGCATAGGTACTCGGACGTCCGATGCCATTTTCCTCCAAGGTTTTGATCAGCGTCGCCTCGGTATAGCGGGAAGGCGGCTGCGTAAAATGCTGATTGCCATCCAACGCTTTGACCTTGAGTACATCGCCCTGCTCCAGCGGCGGCAGCTCCTTATTCTCCTCCTCGGAAACCGTATCCTTTGCTTCCTCATACAGCTTGGTAAATCCATCGAATTTCACTCGGAATCCCGATGCACGGAACAAGCAATCTTCTGCCATGATATCAGCCGAAACAGTATCCAGCGAGCAATTTGCCATCTGACTTGCAATAAAACGCTCCCAGATCAGCTTATACAGCTTATACTGATCAGTGGTAAGACTGTTTTTCACTTGATCAGGCGTCAACGAAGGCATCGTAGGACGAATTGCCTCATGAGCATCCTGTGCATTCTTCTTGGATTTGAAGCTGCGAGGAGATGAAGGCAAATAGCTTTTTCCATAGGTATTGAGGATATAATCAGCAGCTGCAGCCTTGGCTTCATCGGAAATCCGCAAACTGTCGGTACGCATATAGGTAATGAGACCCACTGCACCCATCGTCGGCAGCTCCACACCTTCATAAAGCTCTTGTGCGGCTTTCATGGTGCGTCGGGATTGGAATCCCATGCGGCGAGAAGCTTCTTGCTGCAACGTAGAAGTGATGAATGGCGGCGCAGGCTGTCTGGAAGTCA
Source organism: Oscillospiraceae bacterium (assembly GCA_017532085.1). Taxonomy (GTDB): domain Bacteria; phylum Bacillota; class Clostridia; order Oscillospirales; family Ruminococcaceae; genus Firm-04. The sequence goes on from JAFXJT010000033.1 coordinate 24,117, forward strand.
CTCTCTTTTTCACAGACTGCACTGTAAATTGTGCATGTTCGATCTTTGCCAGCACAGCATCCGCTTCCTGCTTCGTGGCGATCTCTGCTTTTTTGCCGCCGATTTCCAACAGCCGAGCTGCAAAAACTTTACGAGAAGAAGGCGCTGTCATTTTTGCATCAATGGTCCAGTATTCTCTTGGAATAAAGGCACGGATCTCATTTTCACGATCCACCACAAGGCGTACCGCTACGGACTGCACTCTGCCGGCAGACAAGCCTCGTCGTATTTTTTTCCACAAAAACGGACTCAGCTGATAGCCCACAATGCGATCCAAAATACGGCGTGCCTGCTGTGCATTGACCAGATCCAGATCAATTTTATGGGGATTCGCCATGCCATTCTGCACACCGGTTTTCGTAATCTCATTGAACTCCACGCGATTGTTCTCTTCCAGATTCATGGAAAGCAACTGCGCCAGATGCCATGAGATCGCTTCTCCTTCGCGATCCGGGTCCGTTGCCAGCCAGATGCGCTCGCTCTTTTTGGCACGCTTTTTCAGATCACGAATCACATCTTCTTTGCCTTTCATTTCCATGTAAATCGGAGCAAAATCATGATCCAGATCCACGCCCAGCTTGGACTTGGGCAAATCACGGATATGTCCCATGGAAGCAACAACTTCAAATCCGCTGCCGAGATACTTTTGTATGGTTTTTGCCTTTGCAGGCGACTCTACGATAACGAGCTGTGACATAGGTACATTCTTCCTTTCAGTACCGATTCCTGCGGTTTATTCCGAAACCGCTCGATATTGTTTGCCGAACAGCGACTCAACGAAGCCGTCCAGCTCAAGATTCATCAGATCATTGAGCACTGCGGAAAGATCCAGATCCAACGCTGCCGCAAGATCATTCACATGGGTCTCGCCATGTTCACGCAGCCAGAGCAAAATAGCGCGCTCCTGCTCATTTTCCGGCATAGGTCCTTGTTGGAGAGAATCCGCTGCCGATGGCAATTGCTCTGTTTCCGATGCAGCTTCATTCTGCATCCCTCTTGCAGCAGATGCCTTGGCGTGCTTGGATGACTCTGCAAAAATCATCGACTGCTCCGGCTTGACCCTCATTTCCTCCGCCTTGATTCTTTGCGGCCATGCCGTATAATATTCATATAAAATATCCTGATGCTGAAACAGCGGAATGGCACCGTCACGCAGCAAGGGAATCACACCGGCATACCGTGCATCAAACAAATCATGAGGCGGAACACAAAATAGATTCCTGCCTTGCTCAACCGCACAATCGGCGGTCAAAAGAGATCCGCTGCGGGCTGCTGCTTCTATCACCGCAGTGCCATAGCTCAAACCGCTGAGAATACGGTTGCGCTTCGGAAAATTCGCCGGTATCGGCTGCGTTCCGGGCAGATATTCAGACAACAGCAAACCTTTTCCATCTTCCAGCATCCGATTGCGCAGCACAGCATTTTCTCTCGGATAATTCACATTGATACCGCATCCCATCACCGCAATGGTCGGCATACCGGAATCCAGCGCTGCCGTATGGGCAACGCTATCAATCCCCAGAGCAAATCCACTGACAATCGTAAATCCATTGGGCGCCAGCGACGAAATAATAGAATATGTTACCTTTTCACTGTAAGGCGAAGGACGTCTTGTACCGACTACCGTCAAATTCAACCCGTTCATCAACGAAAGATTTCCTTGCGCTGTCAACAGAATCGGTGGTAAATGAATGGAACGCAGCAGTTCGGGATAGCGTTCATCATCCAGAGCAACCAGTTCAATTTCATTTTTCCTGCAATGATACAAAAAGCTTTCCGCCATATCCAGCGAATGCTTTTTGATCTGTGAACAATCCGAAGCTGTCAGACCGGGCAATGCTGATCTCTGCAATGCCTCATACAGCTCCTTCGGCGTCTCAAAGTGGCGCAAATAACCCATCAAACGAGGATTTGCTGCGCCAAACACCATAGATAGCCACAGCCAGTAACGAAGCATTTCTTTGCGCATCGAGTCAGACATAAGTACACTCCATTTCAGTGAAAACGTGACATCTCCCACAAAAATAAGCCGGCAGCCATCGCTGCGTTCAACGAATTTGCAGCCGGTGCCATGGGAATGGTAAGCTTTTGCGTACATTCCGAAACAAACTCTGCAGGCAATCCATTGCCCTCGTTGCCGATACAAACCACAGCACCATCCGAAAAATCATATTGCTTCAGAGGCAGCGCATCCCGATCCACCACTGCCGCACAGGTCGGCAAAGAGTGCTCTTGACAATGGGTCAGAAACAGAGAGATATCTGTGATTCTGGAAAAAGGAATGCGAAACAAAGCACCCATACTGCTACGGATCGCTTTGGGATTATACAGATCACAGCAATGATACAGATAGACACCATCCGTACCCAGCGCTTCCGCCGTGCGAAGAATTGCTCCCAGATTGGAAGGATCCTGCAGGCAATGCAAAAGCATACAGCGATGCCCCTGCTGCGGCAGCGTCTGCATCTCTCGAGGCATTTGTGCAACAGCAAACACACCCTGCGCCGTTTCAGTATCGGAAATCGTTTTTGCCAGCCCATCCGCAATCAACAGCGTCTGCACACCCTTCAAATAGGGCGCAAACGCATCGCCATAATGGCAAGCGGCAGATTCAGTCAGGATCAGCGTATTGAGCCGCACACCGGATTCCGCTGCATCCAATACCAAACGATAGCCTTCCATAGCAAATTGACCGGAGCGCTCACGATAGGTACGGCTGCGATTCAGATGCGCAAAGCGCTGTAAGGTACGATTCTGCACACCGGGCTGCAAAACCGCATCAGCATCAAACTTCAGCATGATTCACTCCCATTCGGCATTTCAAACAAAGCTTGTCTAACAAAACATAAACACGCCCCGACTTTCCACAGAGCGTGTTTTTAGTGCAACGCAGCGGTAACATAGTTCACCGCTGCGCGCAAAAATTCATTACAGAGCTGCCTTTGCCTGTGCAACAATTGCACTGAAACCAGCCGGATCATGAATCGCAATCTCAGAGAGCATCTTGCGGTTCAGAGTGATTCCGGCCTTGGTGCAGCCATTCATAAAGGTAGAGTAGTTCATGCCGTTGAGCTTGCAGGCAGCAGAAATACGAGTGATCCACAGTCTGCGGTAGTAACGCTTATTCTGCTTTCTGCCAATGTAGGCATAGTTGCCGGACTTCATAACGGCTTGCTTCGCCATCTTGAAGTGCTTGGATTTGCTGCCCCAGTAGCCCTTTGCGAGCTTGAGAACCTTATTTCTTCTCTTGCGCGTCATCATTGCGCCTTTAATACGAGCCATGTTCTTTATCCTCCGTAATCAATCAAATAGTATCCGCCGCACATCGGGTGCGGCAACCATTCCGTTGTGGGTGATTCTTACTTATAAGGAACCATTTCACGCACGGTCGCTGCATTTGCAGAGCTTGCTACGCCTGCATTTCTTGCAAGGCGCTTCACCTTGGTGTCCTTGGAATTCAGACGATGACGCTTATAAGCATGCTGGAACTTCACCTTTCCGGTGCCGGTTACCTGAAAACGCTTCTTTGCGCCGGAATGGGTCTTCACTTTCACTTTCTTAACCTTTGCGGCTGCCATGGATTCTTCCTCCTTGAATTTCGTTGTATATGATAACGTCCGTTGCATTTTGCATTCTGCATTGCAGGTGCACGATATAGCAGTCTGACGTCGCATATCAAGTGGACTTTGCCCCGGATTACTCAGCTTGCGGCTCAGTTTTCGGAGCACGTTTCGGTTGCTTTTCGGACTTTTCGGACTTTTGCTGCTTCGGCGACATAAACATGACAATGGCACGTCCCTCCATCTTCGGAGGCTTATCCACCACCGCCAGATCACCACATGCTTCACGATAACGCTCCAGCAGCTCTTCTCCCAGATGTGGGTGTGCAATCGCACGCTTACGGAACCGCACAGAAACCTTCAGCTTATCGCCGCCCTGCAAAAATTTCTTACCCTGTGCAACCTTGGTTTCAAAGTCATGGGTATCAATTGCAGAAAACATACGGATTTCCTTGATCTCAACCGTTTTCTGATTTTTGCGGGCTTCCTTTTCACGCTTCTGCTGTTCAAAGCAATATTTTCCGTAGTCCAGAATACGGCAGACAGGCGGTGTCGCCTGCGGTGCAATTTTTACAAGGTCGAGATTCTGATCAAATGCCAGTTTCTGAGCATCTCTTGCAGACATCACGCCTTTTTTTGTACCATCCGCATCAATCACAAGGACTTCACGGTCACGGATTTCTTCATTGATTTGCAGTTCCTGCTTGCTAATAGCGAGCACCTCCAGTCAAAATCTGAGTGCGCTGACATAAGCGCTGTCAATCTCTTTACAAAAAAGAGAGCATGAACGCAGCGGCGCATGCTCTCTTGCTTCTTTTCCTATTGCAACGGCTCTGTCAATCCGAGCCATTTCATGTTCAAGAAACAGATTACCGCATTGCTGGCCATCGCCGCTCACGGTGAGAACATATTGTTCCGCTTGCAATCCTATATGATTATACATGATTTTCTGTTTCTTGTCAAGCACGCACTGTGATTTTAGCGATTTGCACAACGAAGCTCCATCTCGACTCCTCCGAAATAGACATTTTATCAAATCAATGGACGCTTTGAATCACAGGTGCTCAATGAAACCTGCAAGATACATCAGAATAGCAGCAGTATCGCCGGCATCGAGTCCGGCCATGCCATCACATTCCGCATTCACAACGCCCTCAGCCGTAATGGAAATAGAGGTATCCTCTGCTACATAACGGCTCAGCAAAACCACA
>JAFXJT010000034.1 GCA_017532085.1 Oscillospiraceae bacterium
AGCATGCCCACTGCAAGTATTCCGGATTTGCGGTCGGTGCGGCACTTCTGACGGATGACGGGCAGATTTACACGGGCTGCAACGTCGAAAATGCGTCCTATTCGCTGGGCTGCTGTGCAGAGCGCACGGCGATTTTCAAAGCGGTTTCGGACGGAAAACGGGAATTCTCCGCAATTGCCATCTGCGGCGCACCGAAGGGCGATGAGCCGGATGCGCCATGCATTCCGTGCGGTGCGTGTTTGCAGGTCATGGCGGAATTCTGCGGGGATGATTTCCCGATCGTACTTTCCGATGGGGTGCATATGCTGAAGGAGTTTTTGCCGGTGAGGTTTGTATTATAATAACTGGAACAGCTTCCTTTCGGGGGAGCTGTTCTGTTATCTGCGGCATCTCACCTGCCGATTCTGCCATCTCACCGGAAAAAGCTTGCATTGCTGATGAATTTCCGCTATAATGGAAGCATGAACCATGGTTTCACAAATATATGGAGGCAAATATGGATATACAAATCGAAGAACGGCACATCGAGGGCTTGCAGGTCATTATCCGCTGTCCGGAGGAAAATACGCAGATACACCGCCTGCAAGCGCACATCGCCCTGTTCGACAGCAGATTACAGGCAAAGTGCAATGGTCGCACCTGCTTTGTGAATACGGGGGATGTCCTCTATTTTGAATCAGTGGACGACCGGACATTTCTTTATACAGCAGATGCTGTGCTGGAGATCGCACAGCGGCTGTATGCGCTGGAAGGTATGCTGTCAAAGCAGGATTTTCTGCGGATCTCCAAATCACAGATCGTAAACATCCAGAAAATCCGCACACTCCATCCGGAGCTGAACCGGACGATCACCGCAACACTCTGCAATGGGGAAAGGCTGACAATTTCACGCAAATATGTTCCCCATCTGAAACAATTACTATCCCTTTAAGGAGGTCTTTATGATGACAAATCTCAGACACGAATGGAAGAAATTCTTCATCTGGCTGCGCAATGGCTTCTGTTTTCTGACGACGTGGTTCATGCTTCTGCTTTGGATACTTTGCAGGCTGAACGGAAGTACGAACCTGTTCGCAGATATGATTCCGGCGGTGATGCTGGGCAGTGCCGGTGCAGTGCTGATTTTCTGCTCTGTATTCACAAAGGTATTTCTTCGAAAAACCGGCTTTACCGTGCGGTTCACGCTGTTTTTTGCATTGATCGTACTGTATGAGCTGGCGTATGGATATGCAGCATATACATGGCTTTCCGGACTGGAGATTCCCCCGATGCAGTTCGGCGGCTGGCATTCCGGCGAATGGGTGCTTTTCGCCGTCATTGTTCTTGCGATGTATGCTGTTTCCATGGGAATCTATGCAGTCTACCGCAGGAAAAAGGGTGAAATTTACACACAGGCTTTGCAGAATTATCAGAACCGTAAAACCGCATGACAAACAAAAAGGACGATGCCACGAAAGCATCGTCCTTGTTTTATATCGCAAATCGCCGGCGCAGGCTCTGCGCTTAGTGGCAATCCTCGCAATCAGGCACCTTGCCGATGATCGGCTCGGGATCAATGCCCTGCTTCTCGTAGTAGTTCCACAGTGCGGACTTGATTGCCTGCTCTGCAAGCACACTGCAATGTACCTTGACAGGCGGCAGACCGTCGAGGGCTTCCATCACCGCTTTGTTTGTCAGCTGCAGAGCCTCGTCG
>JAFXJT010000035.1 GCA_017532085.1 Oscillospiraceae bacterium
ACTGCATTTCTGTTTGCATCTATTCTATTTCCAAGAAAAAAGGAATGCAGTCATCTTCCGCTGCATTCCTTTTTTGTTATCCATACATTGTAGTCTGTTCGGCATAAGAATATAGAATCTGTGCCGATGCATCGGGTACAATCTTCTTTGCCGCAAACAGCGCCGATACCGTTACAAGCCGATAGCCTTGTTCCCGTAAGGCGGGAATCAACCGATCCACCGCTTCTACGGTCATAGCATTGCCCGCCTTATCATGCAGCAGGATGATGCCGCCATCCTTTGCTTTTTGCAATACGCCATGATAGCGATCATCCGCAGTCACCGTTTCTTTGAAATCCTCCACACCGTATCCGCAGATAAAGGGCAACGGAATGGTTTCAAACAGCAAATCATTCACCGCAATATAAGGTGGACGGAAAAACCGAGCGGATTCTCCTGTGATTTGTTCGATCCTTCGGGAGGTATCTTCCAGCTGAGCAAGCATCTCACAGGCCTGCAAAGGGGTCATATCCTCATGATCCCAGGAATGATTGTTGATTTCGCATCCCATTTCATAGGCTCGCTTTACTACCACTGCGGTTTCCTGATCAATCAATTTGCCCACCAGAAAAAACGATGCCACAGCACCATGCTTTTCCAGCACATCCAGAATCTCGGTTGTGGTAGAGGTATTAGGGCCATCATCGAAAGTCAGAGCAATCACCTTATCCGCCACAGGAGTGCTCGTCAACTGAGGAATCGCCGTATCCTTCTGTGCATCCATTCGGCTCACCCCGCCTTTCCTCTATTTCCCATTCACGATCGCAATCGTTCTTATCTCTGATCTGCAATCTGCAGGATAAGCTGTTCTGTCTTTTCCCAACCAATGCAAGGATCGGTAATGGATTTTCCGTAAACGCCTTCTTCGACCTTTTGTGCGCCATCTTCCAGATAGCTTTCGATCATAAAGCCCTTGATCATGCTGTTGATCTCTTTACTGTGACGGCAGCTATGCAGGATCTCATTGCAGATTCTGGGCTGCTCCAGATAGCACTTGTTGGAATTTGCATGGTTGGCATCAACGATGACAGCCATATTCCGCAAATGCTTCTGTGCATACATATGATAGGTCAGCAGCAAATCCTCAAAATGATAGTTGGGCAGCGATTCACCATGCTTATTGACATAGCCACGCAGAATGGCATGTGCCAGCGGATTACCGTCAGTATGCACCTCCCAGCCGCGATACAGGAATGTATGACGACTCTGCGCTGCGAAAATAGAATTAAACATAACAGAAAGATCACCACTGGTAGGATTCTTCATACCCACCGGAATATCCATACCGCTGGCAGTCAGACGATGCTGCTGGTCCTCTACGCTGCGAGCACCAATAGCAACATAGGAAAGCAGATCGGAAAGATATCGGTAATTCTCGGGATAAAGCATTTCATCAGCACAGGTAAAGCCTGTTTCCACAATGGCTCTGGTATGCAGCTTGCGAATCGAAATCAAGCCTTCCAGCATATCCTCAGCCTTCGTGGGATCGGGCTGATGCACCATTCCCTTATAGCCTGTACCATTGGTACGGGGCTTGTTGGTGTAGATTCTGGGAATAATAATCAGCTTATCCTTGACCTGTTCATTGAGTTTTGCCAAACGATGAATATATTCCATAACAGAATCCTCACGGTCAGCAGAACAAGGACCGATAATCAACAGAAGCTTATCCGATTCACCGGAAAAGACCTTGGCAATTTCCTCATCTCTCTGCGCTTTCAAGGCCGCACAAGCCTCAGAAAGCGGAAATTGCGCTTTGATATCCTGCGGCACAGGCAGTTTTCTGACAAAATTCATTGCCATATTTGTATTCCTCCTTCATATGAAACAAACTCAAATGCTAAGTGAAATCCTCATCCCAACAGCTTCAGTGCACCTGTGGGACAAACCTTCACACATTTTGCACAATCCTTACAGCCGGCAATGACTGCATCATCCTGAAATTCCGGCTTGATGGCCGTAGTGAAGCCACGTCCCACCAGACCTAAAATTCCTTGCTTTGCATCCTCCTCGCAAACACGGACACAAAGTCCGCAGAGAATACATTTCCCGGGATCCCGTTCAATGGAACCCAGTTTACGCTCCTTTTCGTGGATATTCTTCTGTCCTGCCAACCGATAAGGATCAATGGGCTGCATATTGGCATACCGAATCAGCTTGCACTCGTTGTAGTCATGACAGCCGCATTCAAGACAGCGTTTGGCTTCTGCCTGCGCCATCGCCTCAGTCAATCCCAGATTCACTTCATCAAAATCCCGTCTGCGTACTTCTGCCGGACGTGTCGGCATCGTACATCGAGCGATTTTCTCTCGATCGGCAAGCATTTCAGCAGTCACTTCACGCTTGGATAAAAACGGAGCCCGATACGGTTTCAAGGCACCGCACAGTGCAGAATCCACTACCGCAGCACAGCGATTGGCTTCTCCGATTGCTGCAATGGCGATATCGGCACCACGGTTTGTTGCATCACCAATTGCATATACATCGGGAAGATTGGTAAGGAAAGTCGCTTCATCCGCCGCAATCGTACCTTTTCGGGTTTGCTCCAACGCCTCAAAGCCTGCAAGCGCCGGCTTCTGTCCGATCGCCATAATCACCAGATCCACATCCAGCAATTCAAATTTTCCTTCTACAGGAACCGGAGAACGTCTGCCTGAAGCATCCGGCTCTCCAAGCTCCATAACCTGCAGTTTGATCCGGCGAACTGCTCCATTTTCTCCGATGATCTCAGCAGGATTGGTCAGATACCGATAGATTACGCCCTCCTCTGCTGCCTCTTCAATCTCCACAGCATCCGCAGGCATTTCTTCTCTGGTACGACGGTAAATTACATACACTTTATCCGCACCGCAGCGCACAGCAGTCCGACAAGCATCCATTGCAGTATTGCCGCCGCCGCAAACGGCAACGACTTTTCCTTGCAGATCAGGCGCTGCCTTTTCGCCGGAAGAAATATCATGCAAAAACTGGATACCGCCTACCACACCACTGAGGGATTCTCCCTCACATCGCATTGCCATGGACTGCCATGCACCCACCGCTACAATGACTGCATCATAGTCTGCCCGAAGCTGTTCCAATGTGATCTGCTCTCCGATGCGAACCCGATTCTGCATGGAAACGCCCATAGCTTCGATCTCTTCAATTTCCCGATCCAGCACGGTCTTGGGCAGACGATAAGCCGGTATGCCATATCGCAGCATTCCGCCCATTTTTGCAGAAGCATCGAAAATAGTAACTGCATGACCCTTTTGCCGCAGAAAATAGGCAGCCGTCAATCCGGCAGGACCACCGCCGATAATCGCAACACGCTTTCCGGTATCGGGCAAGCATTCCGCACGATAGGTCTCACTCTCCAGATCGCGATCAGCTGCAAAGGCCTTCAGAAACGCAATCGAAAGAGGCTGCTCAACCAAAGCACGGCGGCAATTCTGTTCACAAGGATGCGGACAGACACGACCAATGGAAGCAGGCAAAGGCAGTTTTTCTTTCATCAGACGAACAGCACCGTGATAATCGCCTTCTGCAATTTTCTTCACATAGCCCTGACAATCGGTACCGGCAGGGCAGTTCAGCCGACAAGGCGCCATACAGTCACCCGTATGATCGCTCATCAGCAGCTCCAGTGCAATTTTTCTGGATTGATTGACTCGCTCAGTATCATAGCGCACCACATAGCCGTTCATGGCTTTTGCAGAACAAGCTCTGAGCAGCTTGGGCATCGGTCTGCCGCTGCCGTCATCCAGCACCTCTACGGCGCAAAGACCGCAGGCACCATATACTTTCACACTTTCATCATTGCAAAGGTTAGGAATTTCAATGCCATTCTGCATTGCAGCCTGTAAAATCGAAATCCCCTCTTCACAATGGCAAAGCTTACCATTGATGGTGATTTGAATCTGACTCATCATACACCTCCTTAGCCCACTTGGATGGCATGGAACTTGCAGGCTGCCATACACTGTCCACAGCGGATGCAAACATCGAGATCGATCCTGTGGGGAGCCTTGACACTGCCCGAAATCGCATTCACAGGACATTTCTTGGCGCAAAGTGTACAGCCCTTGCAGTTTGCAGGATCAATGGTATACCGACGTAATGCGGTACAGCTTCCTGCCGGACAGCGCTGCTCTTCAATATGCGCTGTAAATTCATCACGGAAATAACGGATGGTGGTCAGTACAGGATTGGGAGCAGTTTGTCCCAATCCACAAAGTGCGCCATCCTTAATTGCATTGCAAAGCTCTTCCAACAGCTCCACATCGCCTTTTCGACCCTTGCCCTCAGTAATACGAGTCAGAATCTCCTGCATACGCTTGGTGCCAATTCGGCAATGCACACATTTTCCGCATGATTCTTCCGCAGTAAAATCCAGGAAAAACTTTGCCATTGATACCATACAAGTGGTTTCATCCATAACAACCATACCACCGGAGCCCATAATTGCACCGGTTGCACCCAACGCTTTATAATCAATGATCGTATCCAGCAGTGAAGCAGGAATACAGCCGCCCGAAGGGCCGCCCATCTGCACTGCCTTGAAGTCTTTTCCGTCACGGATGCCGCCGCCGATGTCAAAAATCACATCCCTCAGCGTTTTGCCCATAGGAATTTCCACCAATCCGCCCCGTCGAATCTTACCGGTTAGAGCAAAGACCTTGGTGCCCTTGGAATCGGGCGTGCCCATGGCCGCAAACGCTGCACCGCCATGATCGATAATCCATGACACATTGGCAAAGGTTTCTACATTATTGATATTCGAGGGCTGATGCCAATAGCCTGCTGCTGCCGGAAACGGCGGCTTTAATCGAGGCATACCACGATTGCCCTCCAGAGACTCAATCAATGCGGTCTCTTCACCGCAGACAAAGGCACCCGCACCGGCTTTCACACGAAACTCACAGGAAAAATCAGATCCAAGAATATGCCGTCCTACATACCCTGCTTCCTTAGCCTGCGCAAGTGCAGCATGCAAACGCTTGATTGCCAAAGGGTATTCCGCACGGACATATACCAGCGCTTCCTTGGCACCAATTGCATAGGCAGCAATCAGCATACCTTCAATGAGCGTATGAGGATCGGACTCTATCACCGCACGATCCATAAATGCACCGGGATCTCCCTCATCCGCATTGCAGATGAGATATTTCTCCTCTCCGGCAGATTGTCTTGCCGCATTCCACTTAAACCATGTGGGAAATCCGGCGCCGCCTCTGCCGGCAAGTCCCGACTCCTTAATGCATGCAATCACTTCTTCCGGCGTCATACCATCCTGCTTTGCAAGTACTTTCCGCAGCGCAGAATAGCCGCCTGCTTCCACTGCACTTTCCAAAGAATTCGGGTCAATCAGACCGCAATTGCGCAGTGCAATACGAGTCTGCTTGGTCAAAAACGCTGCATCCTCCTCAGAGATTGCCAAATCGTTCAGAGCCGAGAGATCTCCATGGCAGCAAGCTTTGGCAATCCGTTCTGCATCTTCGGGCTTTACCTGTACCAGCCGCATTTGCAAGGTATGATCCCGGTACAGATCCACAATGGGCTCCAGCCAGCACATACCGATACAGCCGACAACGCCAAGAGAGACTTCGCTCCCTTGCAATGCGGCAAACAGTGCATCATAGACCTTGCCTGCACCGGCTGCAATCCCACAGCTGCCTTGTCCCACAGCAATTCTGATGCTCATTGTGCCGCCTCCTTCTTTTGAATCTCCTGTAAAATCATCTTCACGCTATCGGGCGTAAGATTGCCGTAAGTCTCCTCATTGATCATCATGACAGGAGAAAGAGAACAGCATCCCAGACAGGCTACAATGGAAAAGGAAAACAATCCATCCGCAGTGGTGGCACCGTTTTCCACCTGTAAATACTCCTGAATGGTCTGAGCGATTCGTTCGCTGCCATTGACATGACATGCCGTACCGTTGCACAGCATAATCAGATATTTTCCCACTGGCTGAAAGCGAAACTGTGTATAAAAGGTTGCAACACCCAATACTTTTGCCGGCGTGCTTCCGGTTTCCGCTGCAATATGATAGATCACATCCATCGGAAGATAGCCATAAATCTCCTGTGCTTGCTGCAAAATCGTAATCAGACTTCCGGGCACAGCAGCGTATTCCTCCAACACAGGACATAGCAGCGAAAGATCGCTTTTCTGCTTCACACATTCACAGTTCATAGCTACTCCTTTCTCATCGCATAAATTCCTGCGATTGCCTTTCTTTTTGATTCCAATCCCTTTGCATTCACATAGAATGCTATCCTTTAATAGTATCACAAATCAGCCCTATTGTCAAGAAAAAAGCGCTGCTCTTCATGAGATATCAAAGGCTTTCCTTTCTGCAAAAATCTCCGGAATGCCAAGAGCATTCCGGAGATTTTCAAGCATTATTCATAGTCCACCACATTCACCCAGCGTTTGAGCATACCACGTTCTTCGGCATTGCCCTTAACCGACTGAGAAGCTGCTACAATAGGCATCCATTTCTGAATATACTGCATTGCCGTATCACTCTTCCGGCAGAATAACTGCAGATATTGTTCACCAATCTCTGCGCGATCTGCAAGACAAAACAGCAGATAGGTTCTTGCCACATCAGCAGATGCATTGCCCTGTGTAGCATGAGCCCAGTCCAGAATATAGGGAATCCCCTCCGGTGTTACAATGATATTGGAAGGATTGAAATCGCCATGGCAGACTTTTTTATGCTTTGGCATACCTTCCAGACGAGTGTGCAGCTCATAGCGTGTTGTTGCGTCAAAAGCACTCTCACTGATCTTGCGGTTCATTTTATCCTTCAACTTATTCAGCAAGGGCGCTTCCTTGGAATGCACCTCCATTTGCAGATCCACAAACTGCTCCAAATACTCCTCGAACCGTTCGGGCTGCTCTGTCATCAGCTGCTGCAGCGTTTTTCCCGCAATGAACTCTGTGCGGATCGCCCATTTGCCATCCACCATCAGCACCTCAAGCAAACGGGGAATGTGCAGACCGGTCTCCTCAACTCTTGCTTGATTCAGCGCTTCATTCAGCACATTCGCCTTGGAATACTCTTCATCAAATACTTTCAGTGCGGTATCGCCGTCCCGATAAATGGTTTTCTGTGCACGTACTGCCAGAATTTCATCAAACTGCACTTTCTTAGCCATACTCTTTACACCTCTCCATCATACTGCATCATGCTTGCCGTAATAGGCATTCAGATACATCTGCTTGATCTCGGACATCAGCGGATAACGTGGATTTGCTCCGGTACACTGATCATCAAATGCCTGCTCGGTCATATCATCCAGACGAGCAAGGAAATCTGCTTCATCAATACCATATGCCCGGATGCTCTCCTTAATTCCCACAGCAGCCTTGAGCTGTTCCAGTGCACGGATCAGTGACTCCAGCTTATCAAGATCGGTTTTGCCCTTCAAGCCCAATGCATCGGCAACTTCCGCATATCGAGCCAGCGTATGCGGATGGTCATATTGAGAAAAAGTACCCATCTTCGGCGGCACTTCGTTTGCATTGAAGCGCAGAACCTGCTCCAGCATTAACGCATTGGCGATTCCGTGAGGCAGATGATGGAAGGCACCCAGTTTATGGGCCATGGAATGACACACGCCTAAGAACGCATTTGCAAATGCCATACCTGCCATAGTAGCCGCATTCGCCATTTTCTCACGGGCAACCGGATCGTTGGGGCCGTTATCATAAGCACGGGGCAGATAAGCAAAGACCATCTGCAGCGAACGCAATGCCAGACCATCGGTATAATCGGTTGCCAGCATGGAGGCATAGGCTTCCAGCGCATGCGTAACCACATCAATACCCGAAGCGGAGGTCAGACTCTTGGGTGCATTCATCATCAGATCCGCATCCACGATTGCCATATCTGGCATCAGCTCGTAATCTGCCAGTGGATACTTCACGCCGGTAGTCTCATCGGTGATGACCGCAAAGGGAGTCACCTCCGAACCGGTACCTGCAGAGGTCGGCACTGCAATGAAATATGCCTTTTCGCCCATTTTCGGGAATCCGTAAACACGCTTGCGAATATCAATAAAGCGCATCGCCATATCCATAAAGTCTGCTTCCGGATGCTCATAAAGCACCCACATGATTTTGGCTGCATCCATTGCAGAACCACCGCCGATGGCGATGATGCAATCGGGAGCAAAAGCGGTCATAACAGCAGCACCGGCTCTTGCAGAGCTCAATGTCGGATCCGGCTCTACCTCAAAGAAAGTGGTGTGTATGATGCCAAGCGCATCCAGCTTATCGGTAATGGGTTTGGTGTAACCATTGTGGAACAGGAAGCTGTCGGTAACAATGAATACACGTTTTTTGCCCAGCACTGAGCCCAGCTCATCCAGTGCCACCGGCAGACAGCCCTTTTTCAGATAGACCTTTTCCGGCGCACGGAACCACAGCATATTCTCTCTCCTTTCAGCAACCGTCTTGATATTCAGCAGATGCTTTACACCCACATTTTCGGATACGGAATTGCCGCCCCATGAGCCGCAGCCCAGCGTCAAAGAGGGTGCCAGCTTAAAGTTATACAGATCTCCGATACCGCCATGAGACGAAGGCGTATTCACAACAATACGACAGGTCTTCATGCGGGCAGAAAACTGCTCGAGTTTTTCCCGTGCAGTGAGAGTGTTCAGATAAACAGAGGCAGTATGACCATAACCGCCATCGGCAATCAGACGCTCTGCCTTTTCCAATGCCGCTTCAAAAGATTTGACACGATACATAGCAAGCACCGGAGAAAGCTTTTCATGTGCAAATTCTTCTGAAAGCTCTACGCTTTCCACCTCACCAATCAGCACCTTGGTGGAGACAGGCACCTGCACACCGGCAAGCTCTGCAATCCGATAAGCAGACTGACCCACGATTTTCGCATTCAGAGAGCCGTTAATGATGATTGTTTTGCGTACCTTTTCCAGCTCATCCTTTTTGAGGAAGTAGCAGCCACGATTTGCAAACTCGGTCTTGACAGCCTTATATATGGAATCCATGACCAGCACAGATTGCTCCGATGCGCAGATCATGCCATTATCAAAGGTTTTGGAATGAATAATAGAATTGACTGCCAGCACCACATCAGCACTGTCATCAATGATTGCAGGCGTATTGCCGGCACCGACACCCAATGCAGGCTTGCCGCTGGAATAGGCAGCCTTGACCATACCGGGACCGCCTGTTGCAAGTATCAGATCGGCTTCCTTCATCACGGTATTGGTCAGCTCCAGCGAGGGTACATCAATCCAGCCGATCAAACCTTCCGGTGCGCCGGCTTTGACCGCTGCTTCCGCCACCAGCTTGGCTGCCGCAATGGTAGATGCCTTTGCTCTGGGATGCGGACTGATGATAATACCATTACGCGTTTTTAAGGTAATCAGCGTCTTGAAAATAGCAGTGGATGTGGGATTGGTCGTAGGAATGACTGCTGCGATGACACCAATCGGCTCTGCAATTCTCTGAATACCATAAGCGGAATCCGTTTCTATGACACCGCAGGTCTTGGTATTCTTATATGCGTTATAGATATATTCGGAGGCATAATGGTTTTTGATGACCTTATCCTCTACAACGCCCATACCGGTCTCCTCCACCGCCATACGGGCAAGTGGAATGCGTGCCTGGTTGGCAGCCATTGCAGCAGCACGGAAAATGGCATCCACCTGCTCCTGAGAGTAGGAGGCAAATTGCTGCTGTGCGGCACGTACTCTGGCAAAGCATTCCTTCAGCGCATCAACGCTGTCTACCAGGGGATATTCTTTTACAGACATAAAAAAATCCTCCATTCATGTAAAAAATGCTGTATTTTCAGTATACCACAAAGGCAGATAAATGTCAATCAAAAAAGCGTTGTTTCCTAGGATATCCAAGGTTTTCACAATTTTGTAAAACGCAATTCGGTATTTTTGCAGCGCATTGCGAAATCTTTCAGCGGCGTGTAGAAATACCGCATTTTTTTTGCGAAAGCTCTTGCTATTTTATAAGGAATATGTTACAATGATATAATCAAATGCCTGTGAAAACGGATGGAGGATGTATCATGGCTCAATACCGTCGGATTCTCTGGGGTCGTGTTTGTGCGGCCGTTATTTTGCTCATTGCCCTGATTTTTTTGATGGGTGCCTGTGTCAGCTCTTTGCTGGATGGCGGCAATCGGAAAGATGACAGCTCGCAATCGGGTGTTCTGGTTTCCCCAAACACCAACTCACAAACAGACGCTACCAACTCCGCTATGGACCCTTCGGGTACCAATTCGAAACCTGATCCCGTTACACCCGGTGCTTATACAGAAATTACCATGTCACCGGCAGGTATTTACAGCGGCACTCTGGTGCTGGTTAACGACAGCTATCCTTCGCATCTTTCCAAGGATGATCTGCAGCTGAAACAAGTTGCTTATTTCAGCGGGAAACCTGATTGTTATAGTGTCTCCTATCCCGCCTATACCTTACTCAACGAAACTGCACTGACCCGTTTTAACGCTATGATGGAAATGTATTATTCCACCAAGGGAAACAAAGAGGTCATGTTCAACGACGGTTATCTGGATGCAGGCTCTGCCAAGAGCACACCCGAATCCACCTGCGGCCTCAGCATTCAGCTGCATTTACAGAAATCCAATGGCGGATTTACCTATATCAGCAATACCGAGCCCTATTCTTGGATCTACAACAACATGGCTAATTACGGCTATATCCTTCGCTATCCTGCAGAAAAGGAATCTCAAACCGGCAAAAAAGGCACCGATTCGGTCATCCGCTTTGTAGGCACCCCGCATGCCAATTACATCACCGAAAACAACCTTTGTCTGGAAGAATATCTGCAAAAGCTCAAAAATGAATACAGCTATGGAAAAGCTATGCTGCAATATGAAACTGCCGGCAAGCGCTATTCCATTTACTACGTGCCCGCAAGTCTCACCAACGATACCGCCGTGCCGGTTCCTATCAACGGCTCCTATGAGATCAGCGGCAACAATACCGATGGCTTTATCGTAACTGTGACCAATAGCTGAAGAAAGAAAGGCGTTTTTCATGAAAAAGCATTCTGCACAGCCGGAATCGGAAAACAGCTTCGGTGGTTTTCTGCGTCGTCTGCGCAGCAAGCTGCAAAAGCAATCGGCGCAAGAACCACCGCAAAAAATCATCTCTGTGGCAATTATGCCGCGCAACGTAGGTTGCTTTGGCGGAAAAATCCTGTTTAATCTGCCGGGAAAATTCAAGTGTATCAAAAACACCAAGACCGAATGTGTATTTCTCAATCTGCAAAATGGCCTGACACTGACGGTATCAGCCGGGAATTCCGGATTGCCGCTGCAATCTTTGACCGAAGAACAGTTCCGCCTTGCGTTGACTGCAAGACTGATTCCCCCACCCTTACGCCGACACCGTCGGATTACCATCACGCAATTCCAGCATAGCTTTGTAAAGCATTCCCCCACTCTGACTGTCCATTATTCCATCATAGATGATCGCTCCACAGAAACTACAGTACTTTATCAAATACAATCGGGCGAACAGCTCTATTCTCTGCTGTTTACCGGAATCAATCTTAGTAATGAATTGCTGATTGCATCCATTTGCACCAGTGTTTCCCTGCAGCATCACAATACGCAAGAATCACACCGTTAAGATGCTGCACAAGGAATCGGTATCATTTCAAAATGAAAAAGCTACTTTTGATATCATGATCAAAAGTAGCTTTTATTGTTCATGTTGCCGGCAGATCACAGAATGATCCTATCGGCTTCAGAATACCCGAAGGATTCGTTGCCGTTTCATTTTGCTTTGCTGATGCTTGATTACGGTGTATACTCACGCACACGCAGCGGAATCCCTGCAGCATCCGCCATCTGCTGTGCCGCAGCGATCTCCTCTTTTGAGATCACATCCACCACAGTGAACATGACTTTAGGTACAAACTGCTTGCACTCCACAGCAAACCGCTGCATAGCGGCAAAAGCATTCTCCCACTTGGGACGGGTCACTGCCATATACTCCGCTTCCGTACCTGCATTCAGGCTGATGGAAACAACATCAATCAATCCTGCAAGATCCTGCGCCGTACTGCGATCGTGAATCAAATCGGAAAGCCCATTGGTATTGAGCCGTATGGGAGGACAATCGGGCAGCGATCTGACATAGGCGGCTGTTTCGATCAGCAGCTCCAAACGCATAGTCGGCTCGCCGTATCCACAGAACACAAGCTCGGTCCACTGCGAAAGATCATAGGCTGCAAAGGCTGCCTTGACCTCCTCAAAATCGGGATCATGCTCCAGCCACAGGCTATCCGAACCGTAGGCGCCCTCTCCGTTGTTGCGAATACAGAACGTGCAATTGCAGGGGCACTGATTGGTCAGATTGATATACAGCGCTTTCCCAACCGGATATAAAATTGTCATTGCCATAGGTTATTCTCCTTATTCATCTGTTAAGAGACAAAAGCACACCGCATAGAACAGTATCCTGTTTCATGCGGATTGTGCTGATTTCAATTATACAAAAAAGATATCCCGTTCTTCCGGATCCGGCTGAAACAGCTCCATCAAATGAATCTTGCCAATAAGATGCTGATTAAAAATCTCTGTTTCCTCAGCAGCGATCCAAAGAGCCCGGCGCTCCGGTTCATGTACATTCTGCACGGGGAATTGCCGGATATAAGCATCATCCACCATACAGCCCAGCACATAAACCGCATCATTGCCATTTGGAGTATACAGATGCTTCGCAATCTGTCTTGCGCCTTCACAGGAAAGCAGCATGGTGAGCAGCGGCTGCGCTTCGCTTCGTGGCGGGAAACCGGAAAATCCCTTTTGTTCGATCAATTCATATTCCGGTTGTGTAACAGGGCGATACAGTTCCATAGGGTTCATCCTTTCAGGGTAAGGGCGCAGACTCCACATCGGTTTTTCCGGATGCCAACGCAGACCACTCATTGGGATTGATCTTTGCCGAAGACGATGCGGGAGTCCGTTCGGGTTGTGCTGCAGGCGGCTTCTGAGGATAGCGGGGCGCTGCCTTGGGCTGCTCCGGATGAGCAGAAGGCACCGCTTGCTGCTGCGTTGCAGCCTCGCTGGCTGTTGACTTCTCTTGCTGATGCGAAAGCTTCTGTGTCCGGCTTCCGGATACAGAAGCAGGCGGTACCGATTTCACAATTGCATCTCGTTCAGCCGCTTCACGCATCAAACGGTTGCGCTCCAGCCGACGATGATTCAATTCATCGTAAATCCGATACATCCGCTGTACTGCATTTTCCAGAAAATAATAGTGAATGATGTAAGGCACCAGCAGCAGCAGGATCAAACATAACAAAGGCAGAAGCATAACATTTTCTGCAATTAAAAATGCACTCATGGTCAGAAACATTCCCAAGGCAAACAGCATTGTTACCAAAAAATGCACCAGACGTTCATGCTGCATAAACTGAATCTTCTGCAGATGGTTTCGGATCAGCTCATCATAATCCAGAGGTATGTTGCGTTTGAGAAGATCCTCAATCTGACTGAGGTAAGCCGTAAGATATTTACGCATAGTTTGTATACTCCGATATCAGATTTTTCAGCATCCCTTATGCTCGGAAGAAAGAAATGTCTGCAGATCCATTTCTCCGTTGTTCAGCATCATAAACCGATCATTATAACGGTCAATGGTATCGGCGGAAACATAAAGCAAATACTCAAGCAGTGCAGGACTGAGCGTAGTTTCCATAAACGCTGTGGTCAATCGGAAGCGGATCGATCCGTCCTGCATATTCAAATCAAACGAACCGTTGGAAAGTCCATGATTGGCTGCAGTCACAGCAATTGCCGCTTCATTCCGATGTGCTTCGTCAATCAGGAAGGGCATAGGCGAGAACACCGATACCAGCTGCCGATCAGCACGCACCAGCAGATGCAGCGTCATGGGCAGATCATTTCCGGTAAATCGAATGCAAACATGAGAAAAATCCTGTCGGTTTTCCTCAATCGTATATTTCAATTGTTTTTTCTCCAGCATTGCAATCAGAATACTGAAATTTTTCTGAGCAAGCTCTATGCGTTCGGGTGTAAGCGCCATGGGAATCGCCTCCGATTTTTTACGAACAGACATCCGTCAAACAGCGTATGCCATCCGTTTTATAGTCATATCATACCATATTTTCACCTATCTGTCAAGGGCTTATTGTAAAAATATACAATTTTCTAGGCCGATCGGGCAAAAAATACGCAAAATTACCTGTGTGATTTTTGCAAAACCATTTTGCTGCAGTCAATTCCGAATCGAATCATTGAAAATCTACTTGCAATTAACGTAGAATTATGTTATAATATTTGAAAGACTGCATTCTAGTATTTCGCAGTCAAGAATAGGAGGTAATTTTACTATGGGACTGATTCAAGCTGCTGTTTCTTCCGTATCCGGTACACTTGCTGATGCTTGGCTCGAAGTTGTGCAACCTGCCCGTATGAATATTACTACGGTGGCGGTCAAAGGCTATCCTGTCAACACAAAGAAAAACAAGGCAAGCCGCAATGTCATTTCTAACGGCTCCGTGATTCAAGTTGGCGAAAAGCAGGCTATGCTCCTGCTGGATGGTGGCCAAATCGTAGATTATAGCGCATATCCCGGTTATTATAAAGTATTTGCAAGCTCTGCACCTTCGATCTTCAACGGTCAGCTTGCCGATTCCGTTAAGGAAAGCTTCAATCGCTTCCGTTTCAACGGTCAGCCCTCTTCCACGCAAGAGGTTATGTTCATCAATCTGCAAGAGATTCGCGGTATTCGTTTCGGCACACGCACCGCGCTGCAGTATTTCGATAGTTTTTATCAGGCAGAGCTGTTCGTGCGCTGCCACGGCTCCTATACCATCCGTGTAACAGACCCTGTATTGTTCTATCAGGAGGTTCTGCCCAAGGGTGCGGAGCACATTGATATCGCTGACATCAATGAAGAATATTCCAACGAGTTCCTTTGCGCCTTGCAGACTGCAATCGGAAAGATGTCCGATGAAGGCGTCCGCATTTCCACACTGAGCTCCAAGAGCATGGAACTCTCCAAGCATATGTCCAATGTACTGGATGTCGATTGGCGTACTCAGCGCGGTTTTGAGATCGTAAATGTTGCCATTTCCAGCATCAGTTATGATGAGGACAGCAAAAAGCTGATCAATATGCGCAGCCAGGGTGCTATGATGCAGGATGCCAATATCCGCGCAGCATTTGTACAGACCGCTGCTGCACAAGGTCTGCAAGCTGCCGGTTCGAATCCCGCCGGTGCAGGTGCCGCCTTCATGGGTATGGGTGCCGGCATGACTGCTATGGGCGGTCTGTTTGGCAGCATGCAGCAGGCTCCTGTTCAGCAGGCTCCCGTTCAGCAGGCTCCCGTTCAGCAGGCTGCTCCCGCCGCCAACGGCTGGAGCTGTGTTTGCGGTACTGTAAACAACGGTAAATTCTGCTCGAACTGCGGTGCCAAAAAGCCCGAAGCAAACGGAGCATGGCAGTGCCAATGCGGTGCTATGAATAACGGAAAGTTCTGCTCTGAGTGCGGCAATCAAAGACAAGGATAAACGAAGCTTATGGAATCTGTTGCATTTAAATGTCCAAATTGCGGCGCTGAGCTCGTTTTCAGCGCCGCGGAACAGGATTTCCGTTGCGAATATTGCCAAAGCAGCTTCACTAAGTCGGAAATGGATAGCATCGCAGCAACACAGGCAGAAAAGGTTGAACAGGTCTCTGAGGCACAGCAGCAGCTCGCTGATGAGTTCCAGAGCACAACCGGCGTATATGTCTGCCAGAGCTGCGGCGCTGAAGTTATGGCAGATGATAATACCGCTGCAACCTTCTGCTACTATTGCCATAGTCCTGTGATTCTGCAGGGCAGAGTTTCGGGAGAGTATCAGCCTGCAAAGGTGATTCCTTTCAAAATCGACCGCAATGGTGCTGTAGGAATGTTCCGGGATTGGTGTAAGAAACGCTGGTTTTTGCCAAACGATTTCTATTCCGATTCCCAGATCGAAAAGCTCGTAGGATTATATGTTCCTTTCTGGGTTACCGACTGTCACAATTCCGCAGATATGGAAGCACTGGGCAAGAAGGTACGTACTTGGACTTCCGGTGATACCCGTTATACCGAAACCAAAGAATATGCGATCAAGCGCAACGCCACAGTCGTGGTAAGAGGTTTGCCCGCCGATGGCGCAAGTCATATTGACGATCAGCTCATGGAAGCATTGGAACCCTTTGATTATCAGCAGGCCGCTCCCTTTGCGATGCAATATCTCAGCGGATTCCTTGCCGAAAAATATGATTTGAATATGGCAGCGGTATTTCCTCGTGTTCAGAAGCGTGCCGTGCAAGCCTGTGATCAGCTGCTGCGCGCCTCTGCGAAAGACTATAGCTCCCTATCCGTAACACATTCCGATATCAAAGTTCTCAGCACCGAATGGCAATATATGATGCTGCCGGTATGGTTTATGACATATCGCTATCAGGATAAAACCTATGAATTTGCCATCAACGGTCAGACCGCAAAGCTGGCAGGCGAACCGCCGCTTTCCCGCTTTAAGTTCTGGGCTTTCACCATTGGCCTGAGCATGGCAGCTGCTTTGCTCGCCGGAATTGTGGGGGTGTTCTTCACATGAAAAAACACAACATTCTCATTTCCGCCGCTTTGAGCATCTGCGCTGTCGGAATGCTGCTGCCTGGTGCTGCAATGACGGTTTCGGCACAGCGGCAATATGAAAATTGCATCGAAAACTGTCGTGTATACGACGTCGAAGGCGTGTTTGACGAATATGAGCTTGCACAAGCCTCGACTATGATTCAAGAACTCAGCGAATCCATCGATATGTATGTTGCTGTTTATATCTATGGCTCCGAAACACAATTCGCTTCCGATTATGATGTGGCTCGTATTGCGGATGATAATTATGATGCATTGTTCAATCCGCAATATAACGTGGATACCGATGGCTTGCTCCTGCTGATCAATAACAGCACAAATTATGACTGTATTTCTACATCCGGTATGGGGCAGCTGTATTTTTCTAATTCTCCCTCGAACGACCGAATCGGTTCCATTCTGAGCGATATATCCTCCTCGCTGAAAGAGGGCGATTATCTCAATGCCATCACAGAGTTCTGCAAACAGGTTGAGCGTTACTATGATAAAGGCTATCCTGCGAACGCTTATACCTATGACAGCTGGAACGATATCTATTATTATGCCTCTAATGGAAAATTGGTCAGCGGAACAAGCCTTCCTAAATGGTATGATCCTAACTGGTTCATGGGTATTTGCATGGCGCTCGGCGCTGCAGTGATAACCGGACTCATTACAGGTGGATGTATCAAAAGCAGCTACAAGCTGAAAAAGTCACTGACGCCGACCAATTATATCTGTCACGACGAAACCATATTCCATGTACAGGAGGATCTGTTCCTCAGACAGTATCGGACTCGTACGCAAATCAGTTCCAGCAGCGGCGGCCGCAGCGGCGGCGGTGGCGGCGGCAGCTCTCACCGTTCCAGCGGTGGACATTCCCATGGCGGCGGCGGACGACACAGATAAGTTTGCTCTGTTGTTTTCCACAAACACGCAATGCCAATGATCCATATGAAAATGGAAAAAGCCACTTTTGATGAAACCGTCAAAAGTGGCTTTCCTATTTGTCGTTGATCAAATGAAAAAGGCTGAGAAGAAACCGTCTTCTCAGCCTTTTACCCTCACCCGATATCCGTTCTCAGCCCAGAACAGCCAGCAGCACACCGGCAGCTACAGCCGAGCCAATTACGCCTGCTACGTTGGGACCCATCGCATGCATCAGAAGGAAGTTGGTAGGATCTGTCTCAGCGCCAACCTTCTGAGAAATACGTGCAGCCATCGGCACAGCAGATACACCTGCAGAGCCAATCAGCGGATTTACCTTGCCCTTCGTAGCAATACACATCAGCTTGCCGAACAGCACACCGCTAATCGTACCCAGTGAAAATGCTGCAACACCCAGCCCCATAACGCCAAGGAAGCTCCAGTTGAGGATCTTATCTGCCTGTGTGGTAGCACCTACAGAAATACCCAAGAAGATAGTAATGATATTCATCAGTGCATTCTGTGCAGTATCCACCAGACGTGCCGCAACGCCGCTTTCCTTCAGCAAATTACCGAACATCAGCATACCTACCAACGGTGCAGCGGAAGGTACCAGCAGAGAAATAATCAAAGTAACTGCAATGGGGAAAATGATCTTCTCGGTTTTGGATACCACTCGCAGCTGTTCCATTTTGATGGCACGTTCCTTTTTGGTGGTAAACAAACGCATCAGCGGAGGCTGGATGACAGGAACCAATGCCATATATGTATAAGCAGCCAATGCAATATTACCGGTACTTACGGCGCCTTCGCCTGTCAAGAGTTTACTGGAAACATAAATCGCAGTCGGTCCGTCGGCACCGCCGATGATCGCAATGGAAGCAGCCTCCAGAGCGTTAAAGCCCAGCAGTCCGGCACATACAAAGGTAAAGAAGATACCTGCCTGCGCAGCGGCACCCAGCAAAAAGCTCTTCGGATTGGCAATCAGCGGAGAAAAGTCGGTCATACATCCAATGCCAAGGAAGATGAGCGGCGGATAGATCTGTAGCTTAACACCTAGGTATAGGATATCCAGCAAGCCCCCATCATGCAGCACATTGCCAAAATCAATTTCACCCGTCCAGAGTTCCGGATGATACATTTCAGCAAAAGGCAGATTGGTCAAAAGCATACCAAAAGAGATCGGCAGCAGCAGCAGCGGCTCAAATTGCTTTGCAATTGCAAGATACATACAAAGCAATGCAACACCTATCATCACCAGATTCTTCCAGCCGCCATCGGCAATCAATGCATTGAAGCCGCTGTCCAGCCAGAGTCCTTTTATGGTATCTAAAAACGTATTCAGAATTTCATTCATCGTCACTCACCTCAACTTATTGAATGGAAAAAGGCGCTGTCAGATCCGAAAGACCCGCCTGTGCCCAAGCAGAGCGTCCGCTTCCGCTGCGGCGTACCGGTTTGACAGAACGTACTGCATATGCCTTGCCGTCCTCAGCACTCATGGCAGCAATCACAGCTGCAATGACCGCCGCAACTTCATCCTCATCCTCATTGGATACAGTAGAGGACACCGCCGGAGCCGGTGCCGTTGACTTCGACACTGCAGGCTTAGATACCGCTTTCGGCGCTGCCTCTTTGTTCTTTTTGGATTTTCCAGTCCCAATTCGTTTGAATACACCGCCCAAAAGGCTTAAATATACAACCAGAATCAGCAAACCGGCAAACACGACCGAAAGACCGGTGATGGTCATGGCTGTAATGAATGTAGCATCCATTTCAGGGACGCTCTCAGTCAGCATTACAGCAGCAGCGGAAAATAAATTTATCATATTAGGACTCCTCCTTGCAAAAATCGCATTCAAATTTAGTATACTACATTTTTACAAAAAACGCAAGTCTTTTTTGAAAGAAAATCCATTTTTTTCAAAAAACAAAAGGATCTTTTGAAACAATCGAAGCTGTTGCGCGTACCAATCAGTTTTTATGGCGGTTTGGATAAATTCCACTTGACAACGTATGGAAAGTTTGGTATAATAACAAATAAGCGGTGCATTTGTCGCCGATTAAAATGTATGCGATTTAGGAGGACACCAAAATGGGTATTTTTTCCAGAATCAGCGATATTCTCAAAGCCAACATCAACGATATGCTCGATAAGGCTGAGGATCCCGAAAAGCTCGTAAAGCAGATTATTCTCGATATGCAGAAGGAGCTGACCAAGTCTACACAGGCTCTGGGCAAAGCAGTCGCCAGCGAGCGTATGGTTGAAAAGCAGTATCGGAATGCTTGTGCCATTGCTGCAAGCTGGGAGAATCGTGCAAAAGCTGCTCTGAAGGCCGGCGATGCTGAGCTTGCAAAGAAGGCTCTGGCAAGCAAGGTAAAGGCTGATGAGGATGTAGCAAATTATCGTGAAATGTATGAGACCATCTCTAACCAAACGGAAGCTATCCGCAACCAAGTTGAGGTGCTGAAGTCCAAGATGCAGGAGGCTAAGAGCCGTGAGGCTATGCTGATCGCTCGTTCTCAGATGGCTGACACCACCAAGGAGCTGGCTAAGACCCTCGGCGGTATCGACACCAACAGCGGCTTCGATAAGCTTTCCAAGATGGAAGAGCGCATCGAGCGTAAAGAAGCTGAGGCTTCTGCCTTTGCTGAGATCACCGGTGCCGGCAAGTCCGAAGAGGTTGCTACCTTCGAAGAACTGGAGCGCAATGCAAAGGTTGATTCCGAGCTGGAGCGTCTGATGGCTGAAATGGGTATGCTCCCTGCTGCAGCACCTGTTGAAGCTGCTGCTGTCACAGCCGATCCCGCTGCTGCTGTAGCTGCTGATCCTGCTGCTGATCTGCCCAACGCATGATCAAACGATTCTGAGACATCATAATCAAAAATACGGCTCCCGAATTCCAATGAATATCGGGAGCCGTATGTTATCAAAATGGAAAACACCGAAGACAATTTACAAATTGTTTTCGGTGTTTTTTGTTAATACCGGATATGTTTATCGAAAATGAAAAGGCAAACGATCTTATTTTAAGAAGCCATTCAAAATATGCTCCTCCGCTTCTTCCTCGGTCAAGCCCAATGTCATCAACTTCAGAAGCTGATCGCCGGCAATCTTACCGATGGCCGCCTCATGGATCAGCTGCGCATCCACGCAATTGGCTCGTATTGCCGGAATCGAACTGATTCGGGCATCGCCCATGATAATCGAATCACACTGCACATGACCAAAGCACTTCTCGTTGCCGGTCATACAGGGGAAGAAAATCTGCTCCGATTGATCCTGTCCCACAGAACGTGACAGAATCCGAGCCGTGGAATCGGCACCATCCAAGAAAATATCCACTCGGGATTCTGCTTTCTGCATACCATGTGTCAACAAACGCTCCGTCAGAACAACCTCTGCACCTGCGCCCACATGGATGGTTGTTTCCCGATTGGTAGAATCAATGCCGCGGATCTGCGTCATATCCATCTCCATGGAAGCGCCTTCCTCCAGATAAACCACCGTTTTCGGATTCATAATGCGAGAACCGGTGCCTTCTCCTTCGCCATAATGCTTCTCCACATATTTGACATGAGCGCCCTTGCCGATATAAAACGTATGCACACCACTATGTGCACTGTCATCGCTGCCGCTGTTGTGAATACCGCAGCCCGCTACAATCAGAACATCACTGTTTTCACCGACATAGAAATCGTTTTCCACAGTCTCCTGTATCCCGCTTTTGGCAAGAATCACAGGGATATGCACGCTTTGCTCTCTTGTTTCCGGAGCAATGTGAATTTCAATGCCATCCACACCCTCTTTCGGTGTAATCTGGATTGCTGCCGTGCTGTTGCGAGCCTCGCTTTTGCCGTCCTTGCGAATATTATATGCACCCTCCGGAATCTCATGGAGCGATGCCACGGTTTCCAACAGGTTCTTATCAATCTGATTCATACCTTTGCGCCTCCTTCCGCATTGCCATCCAGCGCCTTGCAGAAGCAAACTGTTTCGCCGGTAATCTGCGGCAGAATTTCCTCCGGCGTACCTCTGCCCGTAATCTTGCCATCCGAAACCATCAGGATCGTATCTGCCATAGAGAGAATCCGCTCTTGATGAGAAATAATAAGAATTGTCGCATTGCGGCGATCCCGCAGCTTACCAAAGGTTTCTGTCAGACGCGTAAAGCTCCACAAATCAATGCCTGCCTCCGGCTCGTCAAAAATCATCAGCGATGCCTTTCCGGCAAGTACGGTTGCAATCTCGATACGCTTCAGCTCGCCGCCGGAAAGAGAGGTGTCAACTTCACGATTCAGATAATCCTTTGCACAGAGACCAACCTGTGTCAGCAAAGCACACTCCTCACTGTGACTGAGATCCTTACCCGCAGCAACCGTCAGCAGATCTCTGACCGTGATGCCCTTGAAACGAGGCGGCTGCTGGAATCCATAGCGTACACCAAGCCTTGCTCGCTCCGTAATTGATAAATGCGTCAAACCATGTCCGTTCCAGACAATAGAACCGCCTGTTGGCTCCGCCAGACCCATAATGCATTTGGCAAGTGTCGTTTTGCCGCCGCCGTTGGGACCGGTAATCACCATAAAATGATTCTGCTCCACATTCAGATCAATCCCACGGAGTATTCCGGTGGTTTTGCCTTCTTGTGCCACAGAGTATTGCAGATTTTCAATCTTCAGCATAGGGAAAATTCATCCTCTCTGTATGCTCAAAAAAAGCATACGGGTGTGATATCCATTCAGACGCTGCAATGCGTCATTTCCTTCCGGTCATATTTTACCATATCCCAAGCAGAATGTCAAGGATTGACAAAATCCTGCAAGTGCCGCAAAGCTTTCCTATTCATCTGCAGGCATATCATTCTGCGACATAGTTTGTGCCCCATTCGCAAAAACATACCTGCAGCCATCAGAAACAGGATGATTCGCCTCACAATCTCCGCCCAAAATCTTCTTGACAATTTGACGGAAATATGGCATAATCAGATAATAGGGGTATTGTGCCCCGACTTATGATGAAAGGGAGAAGTGTTATGAAAAAAAACCATCGGGTGCAAGCGGTGATTTCCGCTGCTGTACTGCTGATGACCGGCGCACAGATGCTACCGGGTACCGCCGCAGTTTCTGCCGCCTCCGACATTGATTACGCCAAAGCCTTGCAGATGTCGCTTTATTTCTACGAATGCCAGCAGGCCGGCGAATTGCCTGAATGGAATCGTGTGGAATGGCGCAGCGATTCTACTGTCGATGATGATGTCAACGGCGGTTGGTATGATGCAGGCGATCATGTCAAGTTCAATCTGCCAATGGCCTATTCCGCTGCGATGCTTGCCTGGGGTCTGTATGAATATGCCGATGGCGTGGAAGCCTGCGGCGAAATGACCAACTATGTCAATAATCTTAAGTGGGTACTGGATTACCTGGCTGCTTGCGATCTGGGCGACAGTGTCATCTACCAGGTCGGAAACGGACAAAATGACCATAGCTGGTGGGGTCCTGTGGAGCTGCTGGAATATGGTATGGCAGATCAGGGCGTTACCGGAAAGCGCGGACATCTCGAAGGCAGAGATTGCTCTGCAGTTACCGCCGAAATGGGCGCTGCACTGGCTGCCGGCTATTGCGCACTGCAAGGTCGTGTGGATGATGCCGTTCTGAAGGATTATCTTGCACATGCCGAGAATTTCTTCAAAATGGCAGATGCTGACCAAAGTGATGATACTTATCTGAACTCCGATGCATCAAACTTCTATCGTTCTTCACATTTTTACGATGAACTGTTCTGGTGCGCCAACTGGCTCTATATCGCAACGGATAATAAGGATTATCTGGATAAAGCAGCTTCTTATATCCCTAAGCTCGGTACGGAGCTCGGCTCGAATGATCTGAAGTATTCCTGGGCACATTGCTGGGATGATGTACAGCAGGGCGGTACCTTGCTCTATGCAATCAACAGCGGTGATTCCACTTGGAAAGAACAGGTCAGAAAGCATCTGGAATACTGGAACAACACCTCTGATCTGCTGCCGGGCGGCGCTGTGTATGTCCAAAACTGGGGCTGTCTGCGCTATGCCTGCGGTGTGGGCTTTGTCACAGCTGTGGCTGCCGATTCTCTCTTTGCTGATGACAGCAAATACAGCACCTACAAAAAGCTCTACGAAACACAGATCAACTATTGTCTGGGCGATAATCCCGACAACAGAGCCTATGCGGTAGGCTATGATGATACTGCTCCCTTGAATCCTCACCACCGTACCGCACATGGTTCTTGGAAGAACAGCACCTTTGATCCCGATCAGAGCCGTCATATCCTGTATGGCGCATTGGTGGGCGGACCCGAACAAAGCGGCAGTTATGTGGATGACCGCAATAACTACATTAACAATGAGGTGGCTACGGATTATAACGCTGCCTATACCGCTCTTTTGTGCAAGATGATCTCTGAGTACGGCGGCAAATCCGATCCGAACTTCCCCTACCCCGAAACCAGAGATGATGAATTCTATGTAGAAGCCAAAATCAAGAACAGTGATTCCGGTTCTACAGTCAGCATGAAGTTCACAAATCATACTGCATGGCCGGCTCGTGTGGCAGATAACCTCTCCATGCGCTATTATCTCGATCTCAGCGAGATTCTGGATGCAGGCTTTACCGCCGATCAGCTCACCATTCGCTGTGATCGTAACCAATCTGAGATGTATGGCAGCTATAAGCCAGCAGTCATCTCCGCTCCCAAGCAGTATAGCGGTTCCATTTACTATATTGAAGTCACCTTCCCCGATGGCCGTGTGGCATTGCCCATCTCCGAGGGTCAGCATCAGTGCGAAATCCTGCTTGCTATCGTCTATCCCAATTACGGCAGCGGTTGGGATGCCT
>JAFXJT010000036.1 GCA_017532085.1 Oscillospiraceae bacterium
ATCGCAACTGACACCGCACACAGCACAAATGATACGATTATACTATACATATATCGTTCCTCACTTTCTGATTTTATCATGAAATCAGCAATCATACTCTTCATTTTATCATATTCCTGCGGAAAATGCAACTGCTGCCGGAAACAAAAGGTAGACATCTACTACCGCTTTATCGGAAAAATGGATGAAACGAAACTCCCTGCGTGTGGGGATGCGGTACGCAGGGGAAGCAATAACCTTAACTATGGGAATCAGGTATGGAAGCCCATGCCGTTGTGCTGCTCAGCCGGATTCCCAAGCCCATGTATCGCCGTCCGGTAGGACGTGTGATTCCACTTTGAATCCCAAAAAACAATACAGCATGAGAGACGCCTGACAAGAACGCTCTCATGCTGCTTTCTTCTGCATCCGACAGGCAACTCCACGGAGCGTGGATTGACTTTTTTCGCCTTCTTTGCTATACTGATATCCAAAGGAGCGTGAGCCTATGGATTGTCAGAAGGTCGGCGCATTGATCCGACAGCTTCGCAAGGAACGGCATTTGACACAAAAACAGCTCGCCGATGCCCTGCATATCTCCGATAAAACCGTATCCAAATGGGAATGCGGTATGGGATGTCCCGATGTTACGCTGCTGCGATCGCTTTCTGCGGTGCTCTGCGTTCCGGTTGCGGCATTGCTTTCGGGCGAGCGCATGACGCATGATAAGGATGGTGGCAATATGAACCGTATACGCTTTTATCACTGCCCCTGCTGCGGCAATCTGATGCAGACAACCGGCAAGGCTTCTCTGTCTTGCTGTGACAGAGTCTGCACACCCATGACCCCGCAGCAGCCCGATGCAGCACATCAGCTCACAGTGCAATGCATCGAGGACGATTACTATATTACCTTTCCCCATGAAATGAAAAAATCCCATTATATCACCTTTGTGGCATATGTCACCTGCAATCAGATGCTCTTTGCAAAGCTCTATCCCGAACAGGGCAGCGAGGTACGCTTCCCTGCACTGCGAGGCGGTAAGCTCTATTTCGCCTGCAATACGCATGGACTCTTTGTACAGGATGGGGTGCCCACGGTGCCGGGCGATACCTGACGCTAAGGCTTCTGTTCCCCTCTTTGTTCCGATGAAACGCCGATTCACACAGCACAAAAAGACCGCTATCCTCTCACATTTTGGATAGCGGTCTTTTGTTTTTGCATATACGAAAGCGTTACGGTCTTCCCATCATCTGATGGAAGGCGATAATGATCGCATCATCCTGCAAAGAAGGTTCCGAAAGCAAGAAGCTGGATTTTTCATATGCGTTTGCCATCTCGGAAAGCTGCTTGAGATACTGCGAATTGATGCCATATTGCTTCATGGTATAATCCAGATAATATGCTTCATCGGGATAGTTCTCAAAGAACCACATCGACAATCCGCTTGCATCATCCAGCCGATAGTTGTATTTGGAGATCACCATCTGCTCCATTGCCGCCAGCAAGGCAGGACTGTTTGCAGTGGGCAAGGCTTGAACGAAATCCACAAGATCCACAAGATCATATTCTCCCTTGCCGAAATCCAGCGCCTGACTGCGTGCCTTCATAATCTTCGACAGATTGCCTGCCCGATACATCTGATACAGATCATTTCCATAGGCATACAGCGCCTGCATCACCGCATCGGCATAGGAAAGATCATACAGCGCAAGAGTCGAGTCCATCTGATACAAGATATTTTTCACAACAGTTGCAACCATAATGGTTTCTGCAAGCTCTTCCGTGGAGATAGAAGGATTTTCAGACCAATCCTCGATAAATTCCGTATAACTCCAGCCAAGACCGCTTTCCAGCTCCTGCGAGGCGATCATATAATCGGCATAAGAACGCATGGCATAGGCAACCTCTGCCGTACCCATCAGACAGGCATCGAATCCGATCCAGTCAAAATGCACATTGGCAGTATCCAGCGCCGTACAAAGGATATCTACAAACATCGTTTCATCAAAAATCTCGTCATAGCAAAGACCATAAATCGGACCGCCGCCGTGATCCCACAGCACCAGTGCATAGCGATCGGCAGGATAGGCGGCAACAGATGCCGTGATGAAATCCGAAAGTGTCTCTGCCGATGCCATATTGCGTCGTCCGCCGGAAACCGGCACACTTTCTACGCCGTCTTTGCTGTAATGCATATAATAATTGGAGGTGTGATCCACATATTCGTTGTCCTCATGCCACTGCTTGGCACCGCCTGTGGCAATGGTGACATGGAAATTTTCTTTGAGACTTGCATCCAAGATCTCATAGATATCCGTAGTTGCCTGATATGCCTCGGTCTCCAGATCAGAGCCGCACATATAGACCATCAGTGTTACGGTTTCTTCCTTCGGTGCGGGATACAGAAGCATCCGCTTGAGCAAGGTCAGATCTTCTCCATCCACAACGCCATCGCTGTTGCAATCGGCAGCTTCGGCAGCAGTCTGCTTAATGCGATACTGCTGAGTCAGATGTGCGGCAAGCAGCTTGGCATCGGCAGCATTGAGCACGCCGTCTCCGCTGCAATCGCCAAGCAGCAGTGCATGGCTTTCCATCGCATTGGGTGTCAGATGCAGCAGCGCTGCAGACAGCATACAGGCAGTTGCAGCCGCAATCAGACGCTGAAAATGTATTTTGAGTGTATTCATTGGTATCCTCCGTTTCAAAGTCATTCCCCGATTTCGTTTTTGTTTCTAGCTATTTTTAGGATATGTCCAAAGCATTGCATCGTTCCAGAATCATCTTCTGCTGTCCCTTACCAAGCGGAACCTGATCGTGATTGTGCATTGTCAGCAGTGTTTCCTCCATCTGTCTTATCTGAAGCAGATTCAAAAGCAGCGTATCGGATACCAGATAAAAATAGGGGTTGTTCAAAAGCGTTGCCACCTGTTTTAAGGTACCGTAAAAGCAATCAATTTGGCTTTCTGTCACAACAGAGAGCTTTCTGCCTTCTGCTGTAGCATAGCAGAACTCCTGCAGCGGGAGCCGATAAATCTTACGTCCGATACGATAGTGGATACGACGACCGCTGCGATAATCTATCCGTGCATAGGTCAGCATGACATGTTCCAGTGCATCCGCTTTCAACGGCAGCAGCAGAAAATTCAGCGGATGACAGGCAAACAATTGTAAGGCAGAAAACGGTGTTTTGGCTGTAAACAGGATTTGTGTATTAAAATCCTTCAGCGTCAGCCGCAGCATCGTGGCAAAGGCAACCGCTTCCTGCACATCGGCATCCAGAACCATCAGATCCACCGCACCGGATGCTGCATACAGTTCACGCAGCTCTGCAAGAGGAACAATCCGGCAGCGGCAATACAGATCCCATTTGGCGCAAATTCGCTTAAGCTCTGCTGCGATCTCCCGCACCGGTATGCGATCGCTTTGCATAACAGCAATTTGTAATGCCATGGATGCATCTCCTTTCAAGAGCATTCCGCAGGTTTCCGTGCACTGATCAGCTGCTGAGAAAACTCCGGCTGAGAAAGCGGCTGAGAAAACAGATATCCCTGTGCGACATCGCAGCCATGTTTACGCAGAAAAGCAAGCTGTTCCTTGGTTTCCACGCCTTCTGCGACAGTTTTGAGCTGCAAACGCCTTGTCATATTCAAGATGGTCTCAATCACCACATAATCCCGATCCGAGGAGTGCAAAAAGCCGCGATCCAGCTTTACAATATCAAAGGGCATCTCCTTGAGCATATTCAGTGAGGAATAGCCGCTGCCGAAATCATCAATGGAGATCAGCAGCCCATTGTCATGCAGCTCATCCATCACATGAAGCAGATGATCCTTGCAGTTCACAAAGGCAGATTCCGTCAGCTCAATTTCAATGAGATGCGGCGGGATTTCATATGTTTGCAGCATATCCAACAGCCGCTTTGTAAAATCCGCTTCATATAAATGATTGCGTGAGAAATTCACCGAAACCGGCACCGGCTCCTTCTTCTGATCCAAAACCGAACGCAGAAAACGGCAGACGGTTTCCAGAATATAGAAATCCAGCTTTGTGATCAGACCGTTTTGTTCAAACAGTGCAATGAAGGAATCCGGAACAATCACCGTACCATCCTTTCGCTGCCAACGCACCAGCGCCTCGGCACCGATCATGGTTTCTGTGGCGATATCATATTTGGGCTGATAGCAGACCAAAAATTCTCCGGCATTCAGCGCAGGCTCCATGGCAGCAGTCAGCTCAAAGCGTTCCAGCTGCAGCTGATGGAAATCCGCATCATAGATCCCCAAAGGATTCATACAGTTGCCCTTGACCAGACGCTTGGCACTGAGCGCATAATCGCAAAGCTGTGTCACAGGCTGATTTACATCTTTGATGGGATATAACCCATAAGAAAACTGCAGCCCCGGATGTACCGTCAGATTCCGCAGCTTTTCATCCATTGCCAGCACACGCCGCTTGACGCCGGAAAGCGTATCGCCGGTCAGCAGACAGATGAAATGATCGGCATAAACACGGGCAAAGCATTCACCGCTCTGATCCCGTTCTCTGCGCAGATGGGCAGCAATGGCCTGTAAAATAGCATCGCCTCGCTGAAAGCCATACAGCGTATTGATCGACTCGAAATGATTGATATCAAAATCAAGCAAAAACCATTTTCGTTTGCTGTGATGCCGCAATCGATTCTGCACCACGATCTCAAAGCTGCGTTCATTGAGCAGATCGGTGGTTTCGTCGATGATCAGCAGAGAATTGCTGTGCTTGAGCGCTTCCTGCTCTCTTTTGGCACTGCGCAGCAGAGCAATGAACACCGCAATCACCGAACACAAGGCAAGCAGCAGAATCAGCAGACTGATCAGCACTTCGGGATGGGACAAGAAATCCGGCATCGCAAACAGCCATAGCATTGTCATATGGATTGAGGTCACCTCATTTCTACTGTCCTACTTTTTCTTTGGGGCAGCGAATTATGCCTGCCCGTCAGATATTGCTGCAATATCCGAAAGCATCCGCAGCAGCAGCTTCCAGGTGCGCACGGTAGAGGCAATGGAAAGCCGCTCTCTGGGACTGTGAATATCATACAGATCCGGGCCAAAGGAAATCGCCTCTAAGCCGCTGCATTTGGCACAGATCACACCGCATTCCAGACCTGCATGAATGGTCAGAACCTGAGGCTTCGTGCCATAGCAGGCGGTAAAGGCATTGCAGGCAATCTGTTCCAGCTTGCTGTCGGGAACATAATCCCAAGCAGGATATGCCGCATGGCATCGTGCTGTGCCGCCATGAGACTGCGCAGCACGGCATAGGGTCTCGGCAAGCGCATCCCGTTCGGAATCCGACAGACTTCTCACGGAGCATACTGCCAAAAGCGATGTTTCTGTAAGCTCCACAATACCAAGATTCAAAGAGGTCTTTGGCATATGCAAGGTCTCATGCCAGCAAGTCACACCCTGCGGCAGACTGCAAAGATGCTCCAATACCACAGCCGTACTCTCTGCGGTAAGCGCAGAACAGGTCACATCCTGTTCCCAAGCAATGGCAAGATGCAGCTGCGTTTCCTCGGGATACTGCTGCCGCAAGGATTGCTCACAGGTCTGCAAAGCAGCCATCACCTGTGCTTGATCCTGCGGTGCCAGCAGCACCGAAGCAGTGGCATCTGCCGTAATCACATTATCTCTGGTGCCGCCCTGCCATGTGCAAAGATGCATCGGCACGGCAATGGAAGAAAGCAGTTTTGCCATGCCGCAATTGGCATTGAGCAGCGGTCGATGAATCTCTGTTCCGGAATGACCGCCGGAAAGACCTGTCAGCGAAAGCGTTGCTCGCACACCGGATACCATTTCCCGCCGGAAGGAGAACGTCATATCGACTCGTGCACCGCCTGCGCAGCCCACGATGAATTCGCCTTCTTTTTCCGAATCCAGATTCAGCAGATAAGCACCCTCCACTTCGCCTTCGGCAAGTCCGCCTGCACCCAGCAGACCAATCTCCTCATCGTTGGTGAGCAGCACAGTCAGAGGCGGATGCACAATCGTATCACTTTCCAGAATCGCCAGTGCATAGGCAATGGCAATGCCGTCATCACCGCCCAGCGTGGTGCCTTCGGCAAACAGGAAATCGCCCTCCATGCGAAGATCAAGCCCTTCTGTTTGCATATCCTTGGTGCATTCGGGGAGCTGTGCACAGACCATATCCAGATGTCCCTGCAGAATCACAGCCGGCGCCTTCTCGGCACCCTTGGATGCAGGCTTGCGGATGATCAGATTGCCTGCTGCATCCTCTTTGGCAGAAAGACCCAGCGAATCCGCAGTCTCACGGCAATAGGCACGGATGGCTGCTGTGTTGCCGGAACCGTGCGGAATGGCGGCAATGGCGCAAAAATGACGAAAGACTGCCTGCAGTGAGGGAAATTGCAGATGATGCATAGTAAAAAACCTCCAAGCGGTAAAATCACGGAACACAATGAGCACTCTGCTGCTGTCACCGTCTCAGATCAGAGCACCAGCGCTGCATAACGAGGATTGGCTGAAAGCTTGCTGCGCAAATCCTCTATAGAAATTTCATAAACCTTGCCCTTCGATGGATTCAGACAGCGGAAGGTAAAGCCAAATCGCACAAGGAACTTTTCCAGCAGATCCGAATAGGTGGTAAAGCCGATTCTTGTGATGCAGATGTCCTTTGCCTTCCACTGGGCAATATGCTCAAAGAGCCAGCCGAACAGCATCATATAGTTATCCTGCGTGATATGTCCGGGAATCAATGCCATCATAGAGACAAACAAACTGAACTCTCCGCCCATGCTGAACAGCTCGATCATATTGCCTCGGATCAAAGCCCTTCCCGCAATCAGCTCTTCATAGGCTTCCTCCGTAACAGGGAATGCGTCCACATAGCCGATGATCTCATCCTTCTCCACCAGCAGAATCGAAACATCATTGCCATAATCGACGGTAACATCCTTCCAGTCATCAAAGGTGCCTTCGGTTTCCTCATTGATGATATATTTATCCGGCGAAATGCAGAGATAATCAATCTCCAGCGCCTTCATGGTCAGCTGCGGATAGGTCATGCCGATCCGATGGATCTGGGATTCCTGCAGCAGCTCAGGACCTACAATGGCGTATTCACGAGGAGCCTCCTCTGTATTCTGCTGTTCGATCTCCTTTTGCTTGGCATTGATGCCCGAAAAAATCGAAATGATCTTATCCAGATGCACATCCAGCACCTGCGGAAAGGCATCCAGCCAATGGGTAGGTCCGAGATAGAACTCCATGGCCTCTGAGGGGAGAAAATCCTCAATGCGCAGCGGAATAATGGTCGTGTTGCGGGATACTGCGGAGTTAACCTCCCGCAATACATAGGGCGATTTATCGGCGTTGCTGGAAAAAATCAACAGCATGGCTGCCGAATTGCTGATGCCTCGGATGATCTCACTGGCATATTCCGCGCCCGATCGGATATCTCTCGGGGCGATGAAGCATCGATGTCCCTTTTCTTCCAGCCGTTCCACAATATAATTGGCAATATCGGCATTGCCTGTTGCATAAGAAATAAACAGATCATACTGATACAACATCAAACATCCTCCGCTGCGGTTTTCAAAATCAAGTTTTCAAGCGATAATCCACTATGATTCATTGTATCATAATCCGCAGTCTTTGTCAATGAAAAAGCGCCCTTCTGAATCGCTTTTGCCCTGCATATACTTTGCAGGAACAGGAGGTCTTTGAAAATGCATTTGCTTCATATGATCAACGATTTGCTCTGGCAATGGATCCTGCCGCCGCTGCTTGTGATCACGGCGCTGTGCTGCGGAGCACAAAGCGGATGGCTGCCGCTCAGCCGCTTTTCCCGGATGCTGCGGACGACCTATGGCACCTTGCTGCAAAAGCAAGCGCCGCACTCTGCCCACAAGCCCTCTCAGCGACAGATTTTTGCAACGGCTCTGGCTGCAACCATGGGTACGGGCAATTTGGTCGGAACAGCCGCCGCCATTTCTCTGGGCGGAGCAGGTGCGTTGTTCTGGATGTGGATTTCTGCTCTGCTGGGGATGCTGCTGGTCTATGCCGAAAATGTACTGGGTATTCATTTTCGCCGCAAAAACGGCTTAGGCGGTACCTTGGCATATCTGCATGAGGGCATCGGTTCCAAGG
The DNA here is from genome assembly GCA_017532085.1 of Oscillospiraceae bacterium. GTDB lineage: Bacteria > Bacillota > Clostridia > Oscillospirales > Ruminococcaceae > Firm-04. The sequence goes on from JAFXJT010000036.1 coordinate 8,130, forward strand.
CGCTCACGCTGCTGTTTGCCATCTGCTGCATGGGCGCTTCTCTGGGCATGGGGAATCTGGCACAAAGCAATGCGCTGGCATTGGCGCTCAAAGGGGTGGGAATTCCCCTGCCCTGCTCGGCACTGATCACGGTCTTATGCACTGCTTTGATCCTTTCGGGCGGTGCTGCACGCATCGGCAGTGTCACCGAATGGCTGATGCCCATGCTTTGCGGCGGCTATCTGCTGGGCTGCGGGATTCTGCTGAGCCGCCATGCACAGCAGCTTCCCACGGTAATGCTGCAAATCCTTCGGGAGGCATTCGGCATCCGTGCCATGGGAGGCGGCATTGCGGCATCGGCACTGCTGCATTCCATGAGCATCGGCATTCGTCGGGGCATTTTTTCCAACGAAGCCGGTCTTGGCAGCTCGGCGCTGCTGCACATGGAGGCAGAAGGTACTGCGCAGCAGCAGGGCAACTGGGCGGCTGCCGAGGTCTTTGCCGATACGGTGCTCTGCTGTACGGCTACGGCGCTGGTTCTGCTGACCACATTGTCTCCCGCAGCCCTTTACGGCTCCTCAGACGGTGCCGCCTTGCTGCTGCGTGCCTTTTCCTCCGGATTTGGCAGATGGGCAGCATGGTTTCTTGCCATTTGCATTGCCTTGCTCGCCTTTGCCACACTCATCGGCTGGTATCGCTGCGGATTGGCAGCGTTTCGCTATTTGTTCGGCACCAAACAGGATAGCATCTTCTGTCTGCTCTATCTTTTCACAGCCTTTGCCGGTGCGCTGGGACGTGCCGAATGGGTATGGCTGCTGTGTGATCTTTGCAATGGCTGTATGGCGCTGCCCAATTGCATCGGACTCCTGCGGCTGCTGCCGGTGCTGCACAGAGTACATACCGCATCTTCATCCCGATTTTTGCACGATTCTGCGAAAAATGCTTGAAAAGCGCCGCAAGACATGGTATAATGAATACAATATCCCGCTGCAGATTTTGCAGTGCGCCGCAATCTCCACCCATCGGCAGCAGCATCGACAGCTTGCCCGGCAAAAGATTGACGCAGCGCTTTTTCAGATTGGAGCATATGGATCATGAAATTACCGGTTACGCCTCCGCAGGATACGGCAGGAAAGCTGTTTTCTGTTTTGCAGTTTATTTTATTTCTCCTGCTGTTTGTCGGCCTTGCCATCTGGATCTGGCGGCTCTTTGACAGCTTCTGGATTCGGATTCCGCTGCTGATTGTGGATTATGTCATCAGCAGTCTGATCTTATATTGTATTTTCAAACCCGCCTTCGTTTTTTTGCAGGAAACGCTTGCAAGGCGGGGACAAAAGCATCGCAAGAACGGAACCGGACGCAGGCATCGCTGAAATTCTCTTTGCCGATCCGTCAATACCGACAGAGAAACACCCGTTTCTGCGATCTCTTTCGATGGTCCTGCAATGAATCAAACGCAGAAATCCTTCTGCGTAACAAGATGAGGAGTCACGCAATATGGGAAATCCAATTCGGATACTGATCGGAGATGACGGCAGTGCGTTTCCCGGCATTTTTGCCAATTCGCTTCGGTCGCAAGGCTTTTGGGTCTATACCCGCAAACAGACCGAGCATACCATTCTGCAGGCGATCCAGTCCGATCAAGCCGATGTGCTGGTTTTGGACTGCACCTTGCCAACCATGGATTTTGCTGCACTGATCCGCAAAATCCTCCATCGGCGCAATCTGATTGTCTATGTACTCATTGCGGCATCCAACTCTGTGCTGGAGCAATTGGTGCTGCAGGAAGGTACGATGCGTGTCTGGAAAAAGCCGGTGGATACAGATGCCTTCGCTGCAAAAATCCGTGAAGATTATCATGATAACGCATCCAAAAAGCAGCTCATTGCCGATTCACAGGAATCTATGGTGGGTACCTTCCTGATGCAATTGGGCATTCCTGTCAAGCTGAGGGGCTTTTATTTTCTGCAGGCTGCGATTCGTCTGACGCTCAATGATCGGGAGCTGCTCCACTGCATTACCACCCGTCTGTATCCGCTGGTGGCAGAGGCGCTCAACACAACGCCATCCCGTGTGGAACGCAGCATCCGTCACGCCATTGAAGTCACATGGGAGCGTGGTGAGCCCCAAGAGCTCTGTGGGCTGCTGGGCTGTATCTATCATCCCAGCCGCAGCCGTCCCACCAATACCGAGCTCATTGCTCTTGTCACCAATCAGCTGCATCTGGCACAGCTGCGTCAGGCACAATGGCAGCTGGAACAGATCGGATAGCGTTCCATCTCGCTTCTGCACATATGCAAACAAAAAACGCATGGCAAACAGGGACTGACTGCTGCCATACGTTTTTTTATTGTTTTTTTCAGTTGATACGCGGAATCAATCCTTCAGCGCAGCACTGAAGCAAGGCTTCATGCAGCGATAATATTCCTTGACATCATCGTTGCCAAAGCATTGCTGTAAGGCGTTGTGAAATTCTGTTTTACTGCGGCTTTGCCGCAGACATTCCAGAATCTGTGCTGCGATCTCCTCGCTTACGGGAAGATCAATCAGATTCCGTACCCGTTCCACCGTGAGCTGCTCCCCGTCGTTTTCTCCGGAGGACTGCTCTTTTGTAGTATGCACAGAAGCCGATGCCGTCAAAGAAGGCACCTGTATGACTGTGGCACGCTTTCTTAAGCTGATAGCTGCCCGCTTCTTTCCTGTCTTTTTCCCGTTCTTTCCGCTGATCGCCGCCAGAATGGATGGCTTGATCTGCACAACGGTACCCAGAAAGCTCTGGCAAAATGCTGCCGCTGCACTGTATCCCGTATCCTTGCTGATGATATAATATTCCTCTGCCTTGTTCTTGGCGATCAGATAACCGAGGAATGTCACCAGCTGGAAATCCAGTGCATTTTTGCCCGATTGCGCAATGCATACCCGCTCAGGCATCAGATTGGCAGCGAGCATTTCATCCATAATCTCAAAAGAAAGAGTATTGGCAGACTGACTGTAAAACAGAATGACACGATCCTGCTGTGAAAGCTGCCCGATTCCATGTAATCCGGCAGAGTTCACATTCTCATAATCAATCAGAAACAGACGCATAATATCGATAAGATCCTTTCACTGATCGGATGCGTCATCTTCCTGTAAGGGCAGCGCAATGGGATCATCATTGCGGATACTGTCCTCTCCCACGCACAAGGTAATCGCCCGGTGCAGATTCTCAATCTCAACATGATCCAATGCACCGCCATATTCTCCATCCAAGGTCCAGGTGATCTTTTCATCCGAAAAAATCCGCAGCTTGTTTGCATGGAAAAATTGTACATGTGTTGCATCGATTTCTTCGTCGATATTCAACAGCGAGGTTACGATCCGATGCAGATCCATAGCACGCTCAGGCTTTCGTATGAGCATCACCTCAAACGAACCGTCATCCAGCATAAAGCTCTTGAGCTTCAATAAACCGCCCACCGATGCGGTGTTGCTCACCATTCCATACAGATAATCGCCCTCTGTCACCTGATCATCATACTCAATGCGCAGATGCAGCGGCCGGATATTTGCTACTTGCGCAATGGCATTCAGTACATATGCCGTATGCCCCAGTGCATTCTTGATATTCTGCGGCGTCTCATAGACCGTCGCGGTGAATGCGCCAAAGGCTGCGATATATAAGAAATAACGAGAATTGAATCTGCCGATGTCACAGTGATACGGATGGGAATGCAGAATCCATTCCGCTGCCGCCTCCACATCATCGGGAATCCGAAGCCCTTTGGCAAAATCGTTGGTCGAACCACTGGGAAGATATCCCAACGGCAATGGCTGCTGACTGTGCATCAGTCCCTGCACAACCTCATTGAGTGTGCCATCGCCGCCTGCGCAGACGATCAAATCAAATTGCTTGCTCAAACAGGCATATTCTGCAGCTGCACAGGCATCCATCCGTGCCTGTGTCGGACGTACCGTCACCTCATAGCCCGCCGATGTGAATGCATCCACGACGGCAGCAAGCTTGTTGCGGATCATACTTTTTCCGGATTGCAGATTGCAGATAAAGTACAGCTTCTTCATATTGTTTCTCATTACCTCTCAGGGCGGATATCGAAAGAACCGTTACAGGCGTTTCGCATCCTGTTCCGAAGTGCGTTTCCCATGCAGCATTGTGCTGCACAGACAGCACTCCGCTTATCATTATACCAAATTTGCATAAAAAATGCAAGGTCTTTTTGTGAAAATATAAAAATTATGG
>JAFXJT010000037.1 GCA_017532085.1 Oscillospiraceae bacterium
CCGTTTCCGAAGCGATGCGGGAATGGGCAACTCGTATGGAGGATACCCATTATTGTCTCGGTTCGGTGATGGGTCCCCATCCGTTCCCTACCATTGTCCGTGATTTTCAGGCAGTGATCTCCCGCGAGCTGAAGGCGCAGATCCTCGAAAAAGAAGGCAGATTGCCAGATGCTGTGATTGCTTGTGTGGGCGGCGGCTCCAATGCGATCGGCAGCTTCTATCACTTCATTGATGATCCCTCTGTCCGTCTGATCGGCTGCGAGGCCGCCGGTCGGGGCATTGATACCTTTGAAACAGCTGCCACCATCAATACCGGAACGCTTGGAATCTTCCATGGCATGAAATCCTATTTCTGTCAGGATTCCTATGGACAGATTGCTCCCGTTTATTCCATTTCCGCAGGACTGGATTATCCCGGAGTGGGTCCGGAACACGCATATCTGTTCGATATCGGCAGAGCAGAATATGTGCCGATTACCGATGATGAGGCAGTCTCTGCCTTTGAAATGCTCTCAAGAGTCGAAGGCATCATCCCTGCCATTGAGTCCTCGCACGCTGTTGCCTATGCACAAAAGCTTGCACCCACCATGCAAAAGGATCAGATCCTTGTGGTGACTGTCTCCGGCAGAGGCGATAAGGACAGTGCTGCAATCGCTCGTTACAGAGGGGAGGAGCTTTATGAATAATCGCCTGACACAGCTTTCTGCACAAAAGAGTCTGCTTCCCTTCCTGACCTGCGGCGATCCCGATCTTGCCGCAACCGATGCCTTTGTCTGTGAAGCTGTCAAAAACGGTGCCAACGGCATCCTGTTGGGCATTCCCTTTTCGGATCCCACCGCAGAAGGGCCTCTGGTGCAGGCTGCCAATCTTCGTGCACTGCGCGGTGGTGTCACAACCGATCAGGTGTTGGAATGTGCCGCCGCATTACGGCAGAAGGTCTCTGTCCCCCTATTGTATATGACCTATGCCAATGTGATATTCTCCTATGGCGCTGAACGCTTCCTTGCGGCATGTGCAGAAATCGGTATGGATGGTCTGATCGTCCCCGATCTCCCCTTTGAGGAAAAAGAGGAGTTTCTCCCCTATTGTCAGCAATATGGCGTGCCGCTGATTTCCATGCTGGCACCGACTTCTCAGCAGCGCATCGGCAAAATCGCTGCTGCTGCCGAAGGCTTCCTCTATTTCACTTGCGGCAGCAATCCTCCGTCCATAGAAGCGCTGACAGAAAGCATCCGACAGATCCGAACCGTCACAGATCTTCCCTGTTTGCTGGGTTACAGCGGCGAGGATCCTGCCATGTTCCATGCGCTTTCCGCCATCGCGGATGGTGTGATTGCCGAAACGGCACTGATGCATCGGATGGCTCAGCAGGACTGCACTGCGGCTGCTGTGGGCGAATGCATCCGTTCCATTGCCTCTGCTGCGGCAGAAGGCTGAAATCCCAATATCCATTTACAAAAGCACCCCACAAGGAACAGACTGCTTCCTTGTGGGGCTTCGTTTTCCTATGATAGATGTACGATCCGATCCGGCTTCAGGCTTCATCCGAAAGCAGCGCAGCAGGCTCTGCCACACCCGGTACCTTCAAGGCATAGCCATTGACCTCAATGATGGCTTCATCCAGATCAATCACCATGCAATGTCTGCCATGGATGGTCTCCAGATGCACCTTATCCTTGGCATCGTTTTTGACATTGACCACAATCTCCGGCGTGCGGATGACGGTTTTGGGCTGCACCAGCCGCTCGGGCTTCAGCGTAGTACCCACACATTCCTGAAAGACCTCCTCGGTACGGGCGAGCTTTTCCTCCGGTACACCGGCATCCTCCAGCATCCGGTGCAGCACATGACCCGTTACCTCCGTAGGCGCCTCATCGGTCTTATTCTTCGCTACGATCTGATTGAGCTTTTCATTGACAGCAGTCACGGTCTCATAGGTCAGATCATCGCCTAAAATCTCCTGCATGACCTGCTTCATGCTATCCTGCTCGAAATCAATGGAAGCTTCTGTCTCGCAGCCAAGGAAGCCTTCCACCAGATTGGCATTGGGCTGATTGGGCGTTTTGGTATAGTACATCACATGATGCACATCGGCTGCCCGATCGGTGAATGCAGGGAACAAAAAGCCATCCGAGGGCGCTTTGCTGATGATGGCATTCTTGCTTTCCTGCCGCAGAATCTCATCATCAAAGGTATCATATACCAGCGTGCTTTCCGCTTTTCCCACAGGACAAATGGCTGTCACCAGATAACGAAATACGCCATCTGCATTTTCATCGTCCTCATCCATACTGTTTTTCCGAGGCACTGCATATTGACAATAGGCTGCCAGCACTGCATAGGATTCCTCAGAATCCATTGCCTCGGCAAGTCTTGTGAGAAAGCGCATTACGGTTTCCTCATCCTTCAGCTCGCAGGCAAGCACCGAGGAAAGCAGATCCTACGGACTGCCCTCGACATATTCCAATCTGCGGAAGGCAAGCTCCGCCGTAGCTTTTCCCATGGCAGGATTCAATACCTTTTTCATGGTTTCAAATAAAATATCGGCTTCCGGCTCGGTGATTTTATGATAGGGACGCAGACAGAGTCCACGCACAGTACGCTCACAATCCACAAATGCAGTGAGCACACGCTCCATTGTAAAATACTTAGCTTCCGGTCCGAAATGGTTTCTCAGCTCGGTCATTTCTTTGCGATTCATAGTATACTCCATTCCTTTTTGCGAACAATTTGTAAGATACAGTATACCATATTTTCCATGGGCTTGTCAAGCACAGACAAAGAAAAAAGGCCGTATTCCCTAGGAAATACGACCTTTTTCAAATCACTTGTCTGCCATATGTGCATTGAGCTTTGCCACAAGTGCATCGGCATCCACGCCATGAACTGCGCAAGCATCGCCCAGAGACTCGCCTCTTGCGGAAGGACAACCCAGACAGTGCATTCCCATTTCCAGGAAATAGGGCGCAGTAGAAGGATCCGCATCCAGAATCTCACCGATAATGGTATTCTTTGTGATTTCCATGCAAAACACATCCTTTCTGATCACTAGTATATCCCGTTGTGATCTTTATGATACAACGATGAAAAAGCGCAGTCTGTTTTCGACCGCGCTTTTTTGTATAGCAGATTCAGAGAATTACTGCTCGTTCTTCATCTGTGCATAGCACTCGCTGCAGAATACGTCACGATCCTCCTTGGGACGGAACGGTACTCTTGCCTCGCGGCCGCATCTTGCACAAGTAGCAGTGAACATCTCACGCTCAGTCTTGCCGGCATTCTTGCGTGCATTACGGCAAGCCTTGCACTTCTTAGGATCGTTTGCGAATCCCTTCTCTGCATAGAACTCCTGCTCACCGGCGGTGAATGTGAACTCCTGTCCGCATTCGTTGCATACTAAGGTTCTGTCTTCGTACATTGTTTTTTCCTCGCTTTTCGTTTTTTGGACCTCGGACGGTTTCACGCCATCACTGTTGCTGTCAACGCCTGCGGGCAAAGCCCTTAGTAGCAAAGCGGTTTGCAGGTGAGAAAATCAAGCATCGCGCTGGAAGAAATGCTCCCGGGTCATATTATGCAGGGTCGCCTTATGGCCCCACCCCTTGGGAGCAGCCAACCGGGCTGCCACGGTCAATTCTGCGTTGTTCTGTGACACAGAGCCTTAGATAAGCACTGTCATGCCGCCATCATCCTATGGATTCACCCTCTGATGGCTTACTCCAGACAGCTCGGAGCTTCCGTCGTGCACGCTGAATTGCGTTGTCAACGGATTTTACGGAGATCTCAAGCTTCGATGCGATCGCAGCATAGGAATGGTCGCTCACATACAGGCAAAAGATCTCCATCTCCTGTTTTGTCAGCACATCGGCCATTTCCCGATACAGCTCCGACACACGCTCTTTCTGCAAAAATATGGTCTCCGGAGAGCCTTCGGGATCACAAAGCTGTGCCGAAACCTCCTCCTCCATCTCCTCAACGGAGAGCGGAATCTGATTGTTTCTGCCCCCTTGCTCCCTGGGTATTTTTGCATAGGCGTTGCGGATCCGGTTGCGGATACACACCGTCGCAAAGGTACGAAATGATGCCTTATGCTCCTCCGTATAGGCTGCGGCTGCGGCAACGAGCCCCAACAGACCCTCTTCCGCAAAATCCTCCGCATCCTGCGGATTGGTTGCCAGACCATTGGCGACATGGTAAACCAGTCTCTCATACCGTCTGAGCAGCTCATGGAACGCAAAGCGATGATCCGGCAGCATAGCAACCAGCATTTCATCTGTGGCAGCGCATAGAGAAGCATCATAAATCGGCTGCATAAGCAGGAAATCCTCCTCCGTCTGTCTGCTAAGATCATGGGTTGTTGCCTTCAGATCACAATTCGTACCATCTCAGCGCAGGCATTGGCACAGCAGAACTCCATCCCAATGGATACGCCTCGACTCTTTAATCATAAGCGAAAAACGATATTTTGTCAAGTATTTTTTAATATTTTATGAATTTCAGGCACGAAACTGTCGTTTTTCATAATTTGCGATTGCATTTTTTGGCGGTTATCACCAGAGTTTTTTTACCGATTTGCTCCGGCATACTGTGCACGGCCCTCTGCAAACAGATTCCCGCCATGCGAATCAATGGTCACCAGCAGCGGGAAGGCATCCAAGGTTAGCTTTTTTACCGATTCACAGCCAAGCTCCGGATACGCAATGACCTCGCATTGGGTGATATGGGCAGCAGCCAGCGCACCGGCTCCGCCCACTGCGCAGAAATACACGCCGCGATTGCGGACAATGGCATCACAAACCGCCTGACTGCGCTCTCCTTTACCGATCATCGCCAGCAGACCGGCATCCAGCAGCAGCGGTGAATAGGGATCCATCCGGCTGGAGGTGGTGGGCCCGCAGGCTCCGATGGCTCTGCCGGGAGGCGCTGCGGTAGGACCTGCAAAATATACCACAGCATCCTGCAAAGGAAAAGGGACGCCATTGACGCCCTTTTCCTGCATTTCTGTTTGGATTCGTTTATGTGCCGCATCTCGTGCGGTATACACGGTTCCGGAGAGAATCACGCGATCACCGGCGCGCAGCAGCTGCTGTTCCCGCACGATCTTCGGAAGCTCTTCGGTCGTCAGATGATAGGTCATATCCGATCAGCTCCAACCATCAGAGCCATCGCCGGCATTCTGTGCCAGATCATCGAAATTGAATTCGAAATTGGCATTCTTCTTGGCTCCGCGGCCATCTGCGGTATCCTCACCGATATTACCGGAAACCTTGCTGAAGCTCTTGGATGCTACGGCATCAAAGCTGTCGAATGAGGGCAGATCCTCACCATCGGTCACAGTGGTGCGAGCCTCGGAAATCACGGATTTTGCCTCGGTCAGACGGCTGCCTGCCTGCTCGGAAAGATTCTCAAGAATCAGAGCAATCTCATTGAACTTCTTGGATACGCCATCGATCTCGCTGCGCAGCAGAGCACGTACTGTACGTGCTGTATCGGTGCTCATCTTTGTACGACGATCGGCATCCTCCAGAGATGTACGTACACGCTCCTCAGCATCGGTAACGGTTCTGGTCGCACGCTCTTCGGCAGCGGTAAGCTTACGGTCTGCCTCTTCATTGGCATGTGCAATGGTAGCATCGGCCTGCTCATTGGCACTTGCAATGGTCTGCTTTGCCTGCTGATTGGCGTTATCAATGGTAGATTCTGCCTGTGCATTGGCTTCGGAAACAATGCTCTCAGCCTGCTCCTTGGCATCCTTCAGAATCTTATCGGCATTGTTCTTTGCCTCACTCTTCAGCTTCTTGGCGGTCATCTGAGCCTCCATAAACAGAGCACTCATATCCATATCCGGCTCGCCGCCATTCTCCTGCAGATCGGTTACTTTTGCTTCCAGATCGGCAATCTGCTTATCTTTTTCAGCGATCATTGCCTCGCATGCAGCGATCTTCTGCAGATCACTCTCATTGGAAAGGGCAGACTGTTCCTCCAGCATTGCATCCTTTGCAGCAAGCTCTGCCTTCAAAGACTCGATTTCGTCATTGGCATCTGCGATTTTCTGCTGCAGATCATTCATAGCCGCTGCATCTGCACTGCCGCTGACTGCCTGTGCAGCAGCCTCGCTCAGATCGGAACGCAGCGATTCATTCTCACCGGTCAGACGCTCTACATCGGTTTTCAAAGCCTCTACCTGTGTGGTCAGACTATCGTTCTGCTCTCTTGCCTGTGCGAGATCAGCAGTCGCATTTTCAAGATCCTGCTTGGTTTTGGAAAGCTCCTCTGCGGATGCGGCACCTGCACCGTCGCCATCAATCACCGGACGGTTCTTCAGCTCATCCTGTGCTGCACGCAGCTGATTCTTGGTGGTGCCCAGCTCACCGCGCAGACGTGTCAGTTCAGCTTCATATTCCTTTGCAGCTTCATCACTGCCGCCGCCGCCGGAAGCGATCTTTTCCCTCAGCTCATTGCGCTCTTCCTCAAGCGCATAAATTTTAGAATTCAGTTCATCAACATAAGCTAAAACGTCTTCTTTGATAAATCCATTACCGATTTTCGTTGTTCTTAAAACTGTTGGCTGATCCATAATTTCGCTCCATTTCTCCGCACAAAAGATTTTTGGTTGCAACAGCCCCTCTTTGAGCTGTCATGAGGAAGGCAATCCCTTGAACATCATATGATCGTTAGCGGATCCGATCGCTGATGCTCTTCATCCTATGGACGTTCCATTCTCTCTAACTACTTTATGATATCACAAATCGCTTTGAATTTCAAGATACATATCATACAATATTTTGCATATTTTTCGTGCAATTTGACAATATCTCTATGCAAAACGACAAATATTGATTCTGTTTTTCCTGTTTTTTCAAAGAATCCCACAGGATTTTTGATGCCATTACGGCGATTTTTCGGGTTGATCCGCTGCCGTTTTCCCTTACCAAATTGAGGAGGTGCCACATCCATATTGCTTTCCACTTCCTGTCCGTGTTCCCTTGCACCATAGAGGGAAAGGAGTCAAGGAAGAGGGGGTAGGGGTAGAAACCAAAAGAGGGAAGCCTTTCGGCGCTGCCTATCTCTATTGCTATCCATTCTCTGTCCGTGTTCCCTTGCCCAATAGAGGGAAGGGAGTCAAGGAAGAGGGGGCACGGGGGAGAAACCAAAAGAAGGAAGCCTCTCGGCGCTGCTCAATCTATATTTTTTCCATTCAACTTTCCGAGTTTCGTTGCCCCATAGAGGGAAAGGAGTCA
>JAFXJT010000038.1 GCA_017532085.1 Oscillospiraceae bacterium
GTAAGACCATTGCCATTATTGGCTACGGAAGCCAGGGACATGCACACGCACTGAATCTGAAGGATTCCGGTTGTCATGTAATTATCGGTCTTTATGACGGCTCCAAATCCTGGAACAAGGCTGTTGCTCAGGGATTTGAGGTTTATACTGCAGCAGAAGCTGCCAAGCAGGCTGATATCATCATGATCCTGATCAATGATGAAAAGCAGGCAGCACTTTATCGTGAATCCATTGAGCCCAACCTTACCGAAGGTAAAACACTAGCCTTTGCGCATGGATTTAACATTCATTATGGATGCATTCAGCCGCCTAAGAATGTCAATGTGATTATGATTGCACCCAAAGGGCCGGGACATACGGTTCGTTCAGAGTATCAAGCAGGCAAGGGTGTTCCCTGTCTGATCGCTGTAGAGCAGGATGCAACCGGCGATGCATGGGATTTAGGTCTTGCCTATGCGCTGGGAATCGGCGGAGCCAGAGCCGGTGTTCTTGAAACCACCTTCCGAACAGAAACCGAAACCGATCTGTTTGGAGAGCAGGCGGTTCTTTGCGGTGGTGTTTGTGCTTTGATGCAGGCAGGCTATGAAACATTGGTTGAGGCAGGCTATGATCCTCGGAACGCTTACTTTGAATGCATTCATGAAATGAAGCTGATTGTGGATCTCATTTATCAGAGCGGCTTTGCCGGTATGCGATACTCGGTCTCCAATACTGCAGAATATGGCGATTACATCACCGGTCCCAAGATTATCACAGAAGACACCAAAAAGACAATGAAGCAGATTCTGAAAAACATCCAAGATGGTTCATTTGCCAAAGACTTCCTGTTGGATATGTCCTCGGCAGGCGGTCAGGTACACTTCAACGCCATGAGAAAACTGGCAAGCGAGCATCCTTCCGAACTGGTTGGTGCCGATATCCGTAAGCTGTATAGCTGGAGTGATGAGGATAAACTGATTAACAACTGATGGGAGGGATTTCCATGCCAAAAGAAAATGTTGTGGATGGCGTACAAAATGCGCCTCACCGCAGTTTATTTCATGCTTTGGGATTGACAGAGGAGGAACAATCACGTCCCTTGATTGGTATTGTAAGCTCATATAATGAAATCGTTCCCGGACATATGAACATTGATAAAATAGTGAATGCAGTCAAGCTTGGCGTAGCAATGGCAGGAGGTACGCCCATTGTGTTTCCGGCAATTGCGGTTTGCGATGGCATCGCTATGGGTCACACGGGAATGAAATATTCTCTGGTTACGCGAGATCTGATTGCCGATTCCACCGAAGCCATGACTTTGGCACATGGCTTTGACGGACTTGTCATGGTGCCCAACTGTGATAAAAATGTACCGGGACTTCTGATGGCAGCAGCAAGAGTGAATATTCCCACAGTATTTGTCAGCGGCGGACCAATGCTGGCGGGCAAAGTGGAGGGCAGAAAAACAAGTCTTTCCAGTATGTTTGAGGCAGTGGGTTCCTATCACGCAGGCAAAATCGATGATGCGAAGCTGCGAGAATATGAATGCAAGACTTGTCCCACTTGCGGCTCATGTTCGGGGATGTACACAGCCAACTCTATGAACTGTCTGACCGAAGCACTTGGTATGGGATTGCGCGGCAACGGTACCATTCCGGCTGTTTATTCGGCTCGTATTGAGCTTGCCAAACATGCAGGTATTGCGGTCATGGATATGGTGCACAAGCAAATCCGGCCCCGTGATATTATGACAAAGGAAGCGCTGATGAATGCATTGACTGTGGATATGGCACTGGGCTGCTCCACCAACAGTATGCTGCATCTTCCTGCGATTGCTCATGAATGTGGTGTGGCGCTGGATCTGGATCTTGCCAATGAGATCAGTGCCAAAACACCGAATCTTTGTCACCTGGCACCTGCCGGTCGAACCTATATGGAAGATCTTGATGAAGCGGGCGGTGTGTATGCCGTGATGCATGAATTGAACAAAAAAGGTTTGCTTCATACCGACTGCATGACGGTAACGGGCAAGACCGTTGGAGAGAATATTGCAGGCTGTATCAATCTGGATACGGAAGTGATTCGTCCGATCGATCATCCTTACAGTGAAACGGGCGGCATAGCTGTGCTGAAAGGCAACCTTGCGCCTGAGGGATGTGTTGTAAAGCGTTCTGCAGTGCTTCCGGAAATGCTGGTGCATGAAGGACCGGCACGTGTGTTCGATTGCGAGGAGGATGCACAGGCTGCCATCAACGCAGGCAGCATTGTAGCAGGGGATGTGGTAGTCATTCGTTATGAGGGGCCCAAGGGCGGTCCCGGTATGCGAGAAATGCTCAATCCCACCTCAGCGATCATGGGAATGGGGCTTGGCAACAGTGTCGCACTGATCACGGATGGACGGTTCAGCGGTGCAACAAGAGGTGCCTGTATTGGTCACATTACGCCGGAAGCTGCATCCGGCGGTATGATTGGCATTGTGGAAGAAGGAGACAGGATCTGTATTAACATTCCCGAAAACACCATTACATTAAAGGTGGAGAAAACGATCCTTGAAGAACGTATGAAAACCTTTGTTCCGAAGAAAAAAGAGCTTACCGGCTATCTGAAACGCTATGCATCACAGGTATCCGGCGGTGCTTCAGGGGCAATTCTAAACTAAAAAAAGGAAAGAGGCGTATGCAAAAGCATACGCCTCTTTTCATTGATTCGAGCGGGTTACGCTGTCAAGACAGATAAATAATGCTAAGGGGACCATGTCCGTCGATTTCTCTGAGAGCAGTATCAACGGGATCCAGCATCTCAAACAGATTAAATACCTTGTTGGGAGTCATTGCGCCAGCTTCGGATAATTCGGAATCAAAGACACGATAACCCAGCATTACGCTGCAATCAAGATCATATGCATCATGTCTTACCATGAAGTCATAGAATTGGTCTTCAGTACCCTCCCATTCTTTGTCATCCGGCATATCAAAACGCATATACTTCAGCATACCGCAGATATTTCGGTTGTCTTTTGTTTCATCATAGCTATAATGATAGACCCAGGCAACATTTTCCCATTGCTCAACGATAGCCATCTGTTCAGCGGGAAGCGCATTGTAGGCATCCAGTTGCAGCTTGAATTCCTCAGAGTATTCTTTCATCTCATTTGTAGGAATTTCGCAAAGCAATTGGTACATGGTGTTATAGTCATGCACTTTTGCAGCATCAAGGAACTTTCTCTGACGCTGATCAATTGCGGGATTCTCATGTGTTGGACGATTGCCGCTGGTTGTGACATAGGATCCGTCCTCAAAGATTAAACCTTCGCTCCACTGGTTGACGTAGTGGGCCTTGTTGTTCCTTACATCATAATCAAGATCTTCAAGAAAATTATACATCACAAGATCAAGCGGGAATTTTGCCGGGGATTCCTGATTGCCTGAATTGTTGCGCGAATAAGAAGAAAGAAGCGTTCTTTCAAAAGCGACTTTAGGCAGCAGGTCATTGACTTCCTCAAGAGCGGCAATCAGTTCTTCAATGCTGATGTACTCGGGCATTTCTATAGATCCACCATCTTTGCATCGTTCATTGAACCACACTTTATGGGCATAATTCCAGTGGCGCATACTGCAATACAGCATAAGATCATCGTTTGAATCAATGACGATTTCATATTCCAGATCTTTATACATTACCTGCATCAGCTTACTGTACCATTCGGCAGCTTCACCGGTGGCAGATGCATCCGGAAAATCCACCAAAGAGTCCAAGTAGCATAACTCATTCACCCCGGCAATATCGCCGGCTTTGATGGCATTGACGCCTGCCTCAATACGCTTTTCGATATTCTCGATCGAATTGAGGTTTTCCGTAGGCTCGGTCTGAGAATCTGAATCGGATGTCAGTGTATCCGGACGGGAAGCCTCTGTGGTGGTTGTAGTTACAGTGGTATCAGCTTTGCTGGCAGTCGAGGATTCAGAACTGCTATGACTGCAGGCTGTCAGACTGCAAAGGATAGAGAGTGCCGATAATACAGCGAAACAACGAGTTCGTTTCATTTTCTTTTTGTATTCTTGCAGAAAGAATACATCCTCCTTTTTATACTATGTATACTTCTTCCTATGATTGGAGAAGTATAAGGTAAATCATAGCATATTCTTAGAAAAAAGTCAACAAAAAAACCGATGGATTTTATTTTCTGCGAATCATCGTATTTTCTTTAAAAATTCGATTGGTTTTCATATAGATTTCACGAGAAAAAACCGGTATCATTTGGTTGCACTTTGCTTCGGAGGATAAGTTGGAAAAAGGGATAATCGTGTCGAGAGAGTGCATACTATCCTTGAGGTGATAAGCAATGGCAAAACAGGGCATGAGCCGTCCGGAATGGACGCATATACACGCACACGCTATGAGCGATACGGTTCCTGAAATCCAAGGTAAGGCAAAGCATGGAAAAGCCAAGGTGAATCCGATCATTGCAGGCACCAAACCGCCTGCACAGAAAGTCTATCATACAAAGCCTTTTTCGCAGGAAAAACCCATATCGAAAGTGTATCCTGTGATAGACAATGATCTGGCAAGGGATAATGTGGAAAATGATATGACCGCTGCGGACTTGCAGGATTTATAACAAACGCAATGCAAACGCCATTTGACAGTTTGTCAGATGGCGCTTGATATAAGGAGTATGTGTATGGAATCAATCTGGCAAAAGAGCGTAAAGCTGCCTGCGTTTTTGCATCTGCAGGGAGATCTCAGAACAGATGTAGCAATCATCGGCGGAGGAATCACTGGTATATTGACAGCGTATTTCTTGCAGAAAAGCGGAGTTGATTGCATTCTGCTGGAGAAAGGCACCATCTGTCAAGGGACAACCTCCGGAACAACCGCCAAGATCACATATCAACATGGCTTATGCTATCATAGTTTATTGAAAAAAGAAGGCAAGGATGTTGCCCAATGCTATTGGAATGCGAATGTGCTTGCGCTGAAACAATATGAAGCGCTTTGTGCGGATGTGGATTGTGATTTTGAACGCAAGGATCAATATGTCTATACCATAGATGACCGCAAAGTATTAGAGGAAGAAGCGGCTGCCCTTACTGCATTGGGCTGTGATTATACGCTTTGCCCAACACCTACCTTACCGTTTTCGACCGCAGGTGCCATACGAATACCACATCAGGCACAGTTTCATCCGTTGAAATGGATCGCTGCAATTGCAAAAGATCTGCCGATTTACGAACATACCTTTGTCAATGCTGTGCAAGGGAATACGGTATTGACCGAATATGGAAAGATCACGGCAAACGCTGTGATCATTGCAACGCATTTTCCGTTTATCAATCGTCATGGCAGTTATTTTCTCAAGCTGTACCAGCATCGGTCCTATGTGCTTGCCTTGAAGAATGCACAGAATGTTGAGGGTATGTTTGTCGATCACAGTCCTTTGGGGCTTTCTTTTCGCAATTATCAGGATTTGCTTTTGTTGGGCGGCGGCAGTCATCGTACAGGAAAACAAGGCGGCAATTGGTCAGAGCTGCGGCATGATGCCAAGTTATATTATCCGGAGTCCACAGAATGCTGTCATTGGGCAGTGCAGGATTGCATGAGTCTTGACGGCAGACCGTATATCGGAAAATATTCTTCCGCCACGGAGCAGCTCTATACAGCGACAGGCTTTCATAAATGGGGAATGACAGGTTCTATGGTAGCAGCACAATTGCTGTGTGATCTGGTACAAGGGAAAGAAAACCCGTATGCATCTGTATTTTCTCCATCCAGAAGTATGCTGAAGCCGCAATTATTTCTCAATGGGATCGAATCGGTTATCAATCTGCTTCGGTTTACAACCAGACGCTGTCCCCATCTGGGCTGTGCGCTGCAATGGAATCGTGCGGAGCATTCTTGGGATTGTCCTTGTCATGGTTCACGATTGGATGAAAATGGCGGAGTACTGGATAATCCCGCCAATAGAAAATGAGTGATCAGAACAGTCAGAATGTGATTGACAGAGAATCCATAGCATAAGAAAGGAGGGAGATTCTATGAAACGCAATCCATGGACTACGATGCTTGCCTGGAGTATATGTCTGGGAATGCCCATTTCGGTATCAGCTTCAAGAGAAGAACCATATGATGCAGGCAGCAAGCTGATCATCGAAAGCCAAGTATCGGGCAGCGATGGCAGTCATAGCGTGATGGTCAATACGCTGACAAAAAGCGATCGGGAAATGGAAAGAATCGGTTTAGAGTATGTTGACATTCAGCGCAGCTCGGATTTGAACACATGGATCACCGAAGTGGAGCTGGGTGCCGTTTGGATGGAAAACAGTGTATCGTGTGAGATTTCCGATCGTTTGGTGCCGGTGCACGGCGGTTATTATTATCGAGTCAGTGTAACGCATTATGCGAAATCTCAAGGGCGATTGTTTTCTGATTCAGAGCGAATTGTAGATTTTTCGGAACCGGTCTGGGTAGGGTAACGCATCATATGACTGTCGGTGGTGATATCCTGCCAATGCAATGGATCCTGAGTGCAAGATCCCATCCTGTTTGCGGTATTTGCCGTAAGCCGGAGGGGATCTTTTTTGTATTGAAAAAACGATGGACGCATTGACATCCTATGGAAAGAGGTGTTATAATAAGACATATTATGACAGAATCGACAGATAAAATCTCAAATGGGAAGGAGATTGACTATGCACATTCTTATGATCTTAACCATTGCATTTTCCATCTGTGCTTTGGCAGTGTTATTGTATCGAGCACCGTTATCCATAGAAAAGCCGCATTTTTCATTAAGCAAACGAATTCTCTGGATCGTACCATTTATCTTTGGCGCATTGGTCATGCTGCGAATGTTCACCTATGAAAATGGAAAGAATTATGCGGAATGGATCTCGGATTCCGTTTTGCTGGCGCTGCGTACTTTTATGCTGGATGGTGATATTTCAGTACATCAGCGGTTTCAGGATATCGATGAAGCAGTTTGGCAGGTGTTCCAAAAAGACAATTCGGTATTGCGTATTGGATTTGGCATGCTGCTGAAGGGCGTGGAGATCTTTTTGGATATTGTTGCTCCAATGGTAACACTGACGGCGGTATTGAATTTGCTTTCTGAGCTGTTCCCAAAGATCAAAATAGCGATTTTCCGGAAACGGGAAAAGTATATTTTTTCTGAGCTGAACGAAGAAACTGTTGTGCTGATTGAAAGTATCTATCAAAGCAATCTGAAAGAGCAGAGGAAAAAAAGCATCTGGCAGCGCATACAAGAGCCCATGCCGATGTTGATTATTGCAGATGTCTATGCGGCGGATTTCAGCGAAAAGAGCTCAGAGCTTCTGGATCGTGTTCAGAGGATCGGCTGCATCTGTATGAAGGATGATGTTGTTTCTCTGCATGCATCTGCAAAGAAAAAGCTGACATATGTGCTGTCAGATTACAATAAAATGAAGAATCTTTCCGTGGCATTGCAGTTGTCACAATCGTTTCAGAGTTCGCCGAAATCCATGAAGCGATCGAACTATCTGTATGTTTTTTCGGATCTGGAAGAAGCAGAGGAGCTGCTGAGCAAGCAATGTCATGCATTGTTACAAAAAATTGAATTCCTGAATACACCTAAGCAGAGCAAGGAAGCCATCAAACCGACAGTACCGATTTCTTCACAGAGCCAAGCAGCTTTGGCGCAGTCGGCAGACCTAACCAATCGCAACTGTGGCTGTATGGAGTTCCAGATGACCTGTGAAGAAGCCGATGAAAAGCAGGACAATGTCAAACGCTTGTATCAGCTTCCGTTTTTGATTCCTGTTAAGGAATATAAAAATGTGATATATGATCTGTTTGAACGGATTCCGCTGTATCAGCCACTGATCGGTACAAACCGAAAGGAATTGCATGTTACGATTCTGGGCACAGGTCTGATTGGCAGAGAGGCCTTTTTGGCAGCCTATTGGTGCGGCCAGATGCTGGGCATCACGCTGTATCTTACCGTAATTTCTCTGGATGCCACCGATGGCTTCAAGGATCAGATCAACCGGATCAACCCAATGATTTTCGATGCTGCAAAAAATGAGGGCTATTGCAATATTACATTGATCAGCTGCGATTTGCGGCGAATCAATTTTGATTCACTGCTATCCTATTCATTGGATACAGAGCCGCCTCAGTATTCGATCGAAACGTATGGCACGAACAGCCATATGCTGAGTCAAACAGATTATTTTATTGTTTCACTGGGCTGTGATGAACTGAATATCAGTACTGCATATGAGCTGCGTAAGGCAGTGGAACGGATTGTGCTGAAAGATGCAGATCCAGCGCACAATACGGCATCCACAGAACAGAAGCAGGCAGCCAAATCGAAAAAGGTGATTGCAACCAGTATTTACGACAGTTTGCTTGCCCCGACCGTTGCATACAGTGATGATTATTTGCAAATTCATCCGTTTGCGACTTTCCGATCTCGTTATTCCTATGAGAATATCATTAACAAGCGGTTTGTAACGGGTGCGCAGGAGATTTCTCGTTTTTATGAATCCATGACAACCACATATGCATATGCCGATATGCAGGAGATTTACGGCAATACGGCAAGCAATTACAGCTATTATAAATATTGGTCTAACATTGCACGCAGATTGCATCAAAAATACATGATTTTTTCTGTGGTAGGGCATGATGCTGACAACTGTCTTGAAGAGTATATTGATAAGCTCAGAGACGATGCCCTTTGTGCAGCACTGGCATGGAATGAACATCGTCGCTGGAATGCATTGCTGCGGACGATGGGGTATCAGTATCATCACACGACAAAAAACTGTACCGAACAAAAGGTACATCCCTGCTTGGTTGAGCTGGAACGGCCCACCGGAAATCACCGGCCATATTGGTATCATCATACGCTGCCTTTCTTCTATGAGATGGTAAATGGAAAGCGGATGCGCAGATGTATGCTGCAGCAGCGACAGCTTACGGGATTGCCTTACGATGCACTGGATCATACCTGCGGCAATTGGGATATTCCCAGTCCGGATGCATATTCCTGCGATACTAAAATGTATGATTATCCGCAGCATGCGAATTTTTTACTGAATGAGGCGGATATGAAGCGATATTTGCATCTTGAGGCAAAGGATTATTATACATCCAAAAAGAATCCGGATTTCTATTCTTTTGAGCTGTATTCCTATCAATATCAAGACGGCCAGCGACTTTGGGCAATTCATCGGTATCTGTTGGATGAGACGATGAAAAAGGGGATTCAGGCATTATATGCAACAGGCAGAAGTGTTTTGATTCCGCAGTTTATCACCTTGCTGTATCAAAAAGAGTACACTCCGGCAAAATTTGAAAAGCTGGATGAAACATTCTTTGCACCTCATCAGCTTTCCGGTTATCTTCAGCGTGCGGAATGCATTGGCTGTGCCTGTATGGATTGCTCTGTGAAGCAGCGGATTGCAGCATCGCAGAGTGATATTCCGACAAAGCCGCTGCCATCTCCTGCACTTCCTCTGAAACCGGGAGAATTGTATATCTGGGAGGATGCAAAACGAATGCTGCTTTCATAAGGAAACTCTGGGAAACAGATTTGCAATAAAAAAGCGCACTGCGAATTCATGCAGTGCGCTTCTTTGTATTGATAAAAAGCTTGTTTAGTTCTCGGAATTCTCCATTTCAAGGAACTGCTCAATAGTGATGATACCTTTGTTCAGCATCATGAAGCGATCATTGTAGCGATCCACGGTGTTAGCGGAAGCAGAGGTCATATATTGGAACAGCTCTTTGCCCAGTGTGCTGTCGATGTAAGAAGCGGTCATACGGAAGCGGATCTCGCCATCGGACATATCGTAATCGAAGGAGCCGTTGATCAGACCATAGTTAGCCACTGCAACAGCAATCGCCATATCAATGCGCTTATCCTCAGTGGCTTTGAAAGGCATAGGAGAAAGGAAGCGTACTACTTCGCGCTCAGCATCCACTTGAATGATAAACTGCATAGGGATATCATCGCCGTGAATACTGCAGGTGATAACCAAATCTTCGTCATGACGATCATAACGGAAATTCAGATCATCATACATTTCACAAATGGTGTTCATTACATTCATAGCTGCTTGTGTTTTCATTGCGTCTGCCATAGAAAAAACCTCCAAAAATTAAAATGTTAAGACATTCGATTGCAGGAAACGATTTCATAAACAGCATGGATCATATCAGCATAGATCCTGTGTTTTGGGAATTCGCTGCAAAAGATTAATGTAATTGTAACACATTCTGTGACTTTTGTCAAGACAAAATTGTAATTTTGGCTATGAATCAGGATTGCATCTGTATGCTATTGCGCCGATACCTTTCATCAGAGTGCGCAGTGGGAAATAGAGCATCATTACGCATAAGAAAAGTATCATAGCCTATTGCAAAAGAAAACAAAAAATGGTATCATTAGATTGTTATCGTGCGTGACATAGAGAATGCACCGAATGATAATATGAAAAGGAGGAATCCATGGATGAAAATCATCAGAAAATTTGCAGTCATACGGCTGCGGCATGCTTGTTCATACCATCGGCAGGGATGCCTCAGAAGCAGGCAGAGGCAGCTGCGGAACATCAAGGGATCACTGCGGTATATGCGGATGGTTTTGGCGATGTGCTCAGCGGAGCACGATATTCTATCATGGTAAGACTGAACGGTAAATTCGTAACCGCAGCAGCAGATGGCAATGTCCATCAATGGGATTCGTTAGGTGATTCCACACAGCATTGGCAGATTATCCGTACTGAGGATGGATGCTGTAAAATTGTATCCGCTTCGAATCCGACCATGGCATTGACCGTGGATGGCGGTGATGCAGAAAATGGGAGAAACATTTATTTGTCTGCTTATGAAGCATCTGATGCCCAGCATTTTATCCTGCACCGCACCGATGATGCCTATTATATTACTGCAAAATGCTCGGGGAAAGCGGCGTTGGATGTTTATGATATCAGTTATGAAAACGGCGCCAATATCAACCAATGGGATTACTGGGGCGGTGAAGGACAAAAATTCTATCTTCGGCCATTGGAAAAGACCTACAAGGTGATTCGTGGAGATCTCAATGGAGATGGATCCCTTTGCGGCAAGGATCTCACCTTGTTAAAGCGTGGAATTCTCCATGGCTTTGATGCTGTTGCGGCACAGATTGCAGATTGCAATGGTGATGGCTTGGTCAATGAAGCCGATGTGATTCTGCTGCAGGATGGTTTGTTGGGAAGTGGATATGAATTTATCAATGATTGGTGTGAGATCGCCTATGAAAAACCGGCGACAGCCTATCTCTTTGCATATTTTCTCGGCAATAATCCGGACCAGGAACGGCTTTCCTATGCAGTCAGTCTGGATGGCTATCATTTCAATGCCCTGAACAACGGAGCAGCGGTATGGCAGTCCGGAGTTGGCACAGGCTGTATCCGTGATCCCTATATTTTCCTTGGAGAAGATGGCTTATATCATATGCTTGCAACCGATATGAAGTCTTCTTTGGGTTGGAGCAGCAACCGCAATCTGATCAGTGCCAAATCCACAGACCTGGTACATTGGTTTGATGAATCTCTGATTGAGATTGCCAATCAGTATCCGAATATGATGGGCGCTGACCGTGCATGGGCACCGCAGGCAATCTATGATCCGAATAAGGATTCCTATATGATTTATTTTGCGGCACGTGTGCCGGGTATAGATGATCGTACTATCATGTATTATGCATACAGTAAGGATCTGAAAACATTGGATACGGCACCGCAGCTTCTGTTTGCACCTGTCAATGGCAATGATGCGATTGATTCTGATATCATTTATCAGAACGGAAAATACTATATGTACTATAAAAACGAGACCAATAAGCGGATTTATCTTGCCATTGCCGATCAGCCATCCGGTCCCTACAAGGAAATCAAGCAGATCTCTGAGGGCAATCTGGGCGTGGAAGGTCCGAATATTTATCCTGTGATTGGTACAAACGAATGGCTGATGATGTCGGATGCATATGGCAATGGCTATTATGTGATGCAGAAAACCACAGATCTTGAGAACTTCACCGGCATAGATCGTGGGGCATACAGCTTTGACTTTACGCCTCGTCATGGCTATGTAATTCCCATCAACGACGATCAGTATGGAGCTTTGGTGAGTGCATATCCTTCCGCAACGATCCAGCCGCGCAATACCGGCATGGAATCGGTGCGGCTGCAGTTTGCACAAGGCGAAACGCCGGTCATGCCCGAAACAGTGCAGGCCACTTACAGTGATGGCGGCACCATGGATTTTGCTGTTTCATGGAACGAAAATGATCTTGCAGCGATCAATACTTCGCAAGCCGGTACCTATACCGTATCGGGCACAGTATTGGCAGCGGATTATGATAATCCAATCATTTCCGAGCGTGCAGATCCGCATATCATATACGGGGAGGATGGCTATTATTATTTTACCGCCTCCTATCCCGCATATGGCAATGTGAATCAGGGATATGACCGGATTATTCTGCGCCGCAGTCCAACGGTAGCAGGGTTAGCGACAGCAGAGGAAATCACAGTCTGGAACGCACATCCCAGCGGCATTATGGCAAAGCATATCTGGGCACCGGAGATGCACAAGATTAATGGTGTCTGGTATATCTATTTTGCGGCAGGCAGCAGCAGTGATATCTGGGCAATTCGACCTTATGTGCTGCGGTGCAGCGGCGATCCATTTACCGGAACATGGACAGAATGCGGTCAGATGCAGGCGACATCCGGTGATACCGGTTCTTTTCGCAGCTTTTCACTGGATATGACCTATTTTGAACAGGATGGAAAGCATTACGTGATCTGGGCAGAGATTAAAGGGGATTCTTCTTTGTTTATGGCAGAAGTCAATCCGAATGAACCATGGAAGCTGACTTCAGCACCGATTCTGCTTACAAAACCGGAGTATCCATGGGAGCTGGTCAATCATCGAGTGAATGAAGGAGCCAGCGTGCTGAAAACAAAAGATAAAATCTATATTTTCTTCTCCGCATCCGGTACCGGCTCTGAGTATTGTGTTGGTCGGATGGAAGCTGATCTGCACGCAGATCTGATGAATATTTCCAACTGGACAAAACTGGATCATCCTGTGTTGAGCACAGCCAATATGAATGGTGAATCCGGTCCGGGCCATAATTCTTTTGTAGTAGACGAAAACGGCAATACCTTGATTGTATTTCATGCACGTCCTGCCTCACATCTTTCAAAATCCTGCGGTACTTATGCCGCTGATCCGCTGTATGATCCTTGTCGGCATACCCATATCAAGCAGGTATATTTTGATGCAAACGGTGTGCCGATTGTCTGCTTGAAAGAGAATGAGCTTCTGGCATCACGTTATCGTACTGTGACAGCGGTCATCACCATACAATAAGAGTGTCGGATGAGAAACGTATCGCTTCACTGATCATGAACAAAGCCCTTATGCCGGATCGTTGAAAGCGCTATGCTTACCATCGAATATGGCAGTAAGGGCGGAATCAAAATCACAAAAAAGAACAGCAGTATCACAGAGTGTAAACTCAGTGATACTGCTGTATTTTTTGTATCTTGGATTTTTGGCATTACGCAAGAAGCATTCGCAAGTGCAGCTTTGCTCCAAGATTCCTCCTGAATCAGAATACAGAATCCGGCAGGCGTATCGTGAACGGACGGAGCGTGCATAGCGACCGGCAGAATCATCGGCAATTTGGAGAGGGGATCACAGGTCAAAGTGACATCTGTGAGGTAGCCGGAGATCAGCAGGTGATGCTTTGCGATAGGACTGTCTGATGCACGTACAATATCCATTTGCTTCTGATGGACTGTGAGGATTGATCTGATAAAGGGGTTATGTTTTTCATCCTTGCCCTTCATCCTAAGCATGATGATGCCCGGGATGAAGGGTTGGAATAAAGAGCGGATTCGGTGTTATTCAGTGAGCAGTTCTCGCTTCAAGAGTACAACATCATTGCCGTTGATAGTGAGATCCGACTGAATATCAGCGGCATAGCCCTGCTCCCATGTCAAAGTTTTCTTTGTCAGCAGATAATCAAGCAGCACGGTTGCATCTGTTGCAGTTACCTTGCCATCCAGATCAACGTCGCCGCGCTTGCCAACAACGGAATAGCGTGCACTGTCGCCAAAGCGAATCAAGATATAGTTGACATTGATCGCCTTATCAGCACTGCGGAAGTTCAGCGTCAACTTACCATCCGTTACTTTAACCGTTCCCTTGACGATAGTGCCGTCAGTCGGGCAATTTTCTGCGATGAGAGTCTGATCTGTTTTGCCATAATTGGCGTAGACAGATGGATTCTTCGAGCAGTTCCACGGATCGCTGAAGGTCATTTCGACTGTATAGGTTCCATTTGGAAGCGTAAAACCGTAATCAATATGACGATCAATATTGTTTTCATATTGATTCTTGGTATAACGGAACGAAGCGTGTTTCGGCATTCCATCGGTTACAGCCTGTTCATTCGGCCATGTGTTTGCCGTGTAAATACCACCACTTCTGGATGCACCGTTATACTGATCGGTCGGATCGTCAATCAAGCCCCACTCCATACCGGATACTTCATCCGGACCGTAAAGCTGTTCGGTCAGACTGTTATACCAGCCAAACTTGTCGCTGCCGGTTGCCGTTGCGGTATTCTGGTCGCCGCAGTCGACGAAGTATGCGATATTTTCATCAAATAAATAATTCGTCTTTGCAGATGTCATATATATAAAATCACAAATCTTTGCAGATTCCTCGTCATTATTCGCGGAGAACGTAACCTCCAGACACGGATAGGTTTCGCCGTCAGCCTCGACCTGCTTCAGATTGCGTTCAACAACATCCTTCGGAACAGGAATTTTAACATCATATACATCATTGTTGCCGGCATAATCCAGCGTACCTGCATACAGGATTGCATCTCCGACACGTACTCGAATCGTCTTGCCGTTATCGGTCTTACGAAGCTTAATAACCAAAATGGTATATCCGGAATCCGGATCAACAGCCATTTGGTAGCGGAAATATCCGCCCGGCTTTGCATAACGATATGTGCTGTCGTCCGTCACGCCGACAGAATTGAATTCGAGCATCTGATGCTGTCCGTCATTTTCATACTGACCGTATCCCGGCTGCACGGTATCGGTGACTGTGATTTTTGCACGCGGCGGTTTTTCTTCGATGACGGTACCGTTTGTGATAAAGTTCCAGTAGATGCCGTAACGCTGCTGATACTGCAGATAATGCGGTGTAAAGGTCAGCGTCTGGTTCGTATCCTTGAGCGTAAATCTCATGGAATTGGGGTCTTTCACCAGATGGTCGTTAATTTCGGACATAAAGGATGTCAGAGACTGCCCTTCTTTGGAAAGCTGAATATTCTGATTGGCAACGATTGCCTCTTTCGGAATCGTAACCCACATACCGGTAGAACCGGTTGCCATATTCTCCTTGCCAAGCTCAGCGCTCAGAACAAGAGGACCGTATTTAAAGCCGTATACACTCGTCTTATCAGGCAGATTATACGCAACGACTGCTGCCGGAATCGTAACAGTAATCTTGTCACCGTTCTGGAAGCTGCCGGTTACCTGCGCATAGTCATCCACTGTCTTATAGGAATATCTAGTTCCGTTGACGGTGATTGTCATGGTACCTGCATTCCAATCCGGAATACGGAAACGGAAATCAAGATTGCCGCTGCCCGAAATCGTAAAGGTAGACGTATTTCCATTGGGGATTGTACTATCCTGCTGAATGGTAACATTCTGCTCTTTCCAGTTCAGCTTCGAGCTCTGATAAAGGTTGACATAAAGAATGTTATCGTTCTTCATATACATGGTATCGCCCAGCTTTGTAAAGCTTTCCATACCACTGCCGGTACAGCACCAGAACTTGTCATACGGCGTACTGTACACCTTAAAATAGCCGGTTGCCATAGGCTGGAAGTAGGTTGTCATACCGGTTTCGGGGTTCTGAGAGGAGAGAATAGAATTATAATATGTACCCTCATAGAAGTCCATATATTTCTTATCGCCGGTGATCTTAAACAACTCACGGCTCAGCTTCAGCATATTGTAGGAGTTACAGGTTTCGCAGTTACAGTTGGTACGTTCTTTATCAAGGATATTATCCATACCAAAATGTTCCCACTCACTGTTGCCGCCTGTAATATAGGTATGGCGCGTTGTGACCATTTCCCAGAATGCCTCTGCATATTGCAGATAACGGGATGCGTCAACTTTTTGTCCGCCGATGGTCTTTCCATCCAAAGCGATATAACGCTTCAATGCGCCGATAAATTTCGGGATCGTTGTATTTGCGTGTCTGCCGTTCAGAGCGTTCGCGCCGCCCTTCAGCACGATTTCATGCAAATTGGTTTCATCAAAATAATGTGCCGCAACTGCATGATCTTCCTTGCCGGTAATCATATACAACTCATACAGACAATCGTTCATGCCGCCGTATTCGATGGAAAGAACTGTATTGTGCGTCTGCTGATTCCATGTTTTGCAGCGTGCCAATGTCCAGTCACCCAGCGCTGAAGCGATATCCTTTGCAGTTGTCTTACCCGTATACTTGTATACATCCACCAGACCCTGAATCAACTTGTGCATTGTGTACCACGGCACCCATGCTTCATTGATGATATTGGTTTTTCCCTGCTGTACAAGATCAAACTGCACTTCAACATTATTGGCGTCTTTCACCTGTCCTGCCCAGAGAAAACCTGGTTTTCCTTTGGAATTCTGCTGACATACCTTCATGCCGTCCAACAGCGCGTCTAATTTGGAAGAAAGCGAAGAACGCTGTGCGTCTGTCAGACTTGGATTTTCATATGCCTGTGCAACTGCGGTAAGATAATGACCAACCGTATGTCCGGCGATCAACGTGTTTTCCCAACCGCCATATCGCTGTGCTCCATTTGTACTGAGCTTTGCATTTTCCCGGAATCCTGCTAAGAGTCGATTGGTATCGAAGGAGAGCAGATAGGCAAGTTCCAGCGAAAAAGCATTTGTGGAATAGCTGTCCAGCATCGTAACATCATTGAGTCCGAAATCCTGAATATCGATGGTGGCAGCATGCGCCGTATGAGGTGCAGTGAGTGAATCTTTTGGCATTGCATTGCCGATGCCCAACGTGAGAGCAGCAGCCATACAAAGCGAGGTGATTCGATGACCTATGTTGTGCTTCATTTCAATTTCCCCCTAATTATATTTTTGATTACCTACTAATAGTAATCCATCTAGCATTATAAATGGTGGTGCCTGCTTTTGTCAATATCTAAAACAAAGAAAGAGTGGATATTCAACATTCATCATAATATTTTCCGGTTGGTTGATGTTTTTGTTTCCTTCGCTTGTGCAAATTATTGAAAATTCATGAACGTGTTGAAAAAATACTGTAAAACTATTGCAAAGCAAAGAAAGCTGTGCTATAATAAATGCGTACTTTGGCAAGAAATACCTGTGCGATGTGACAAGAGCAGAGGTATGAAATGAAAAGGGGGGTATCTCTTGTGAAAATGAAGCAATTGGCATCAATCGTATTAGCAGCGTGTCTCAGTATCAGTGTATGCAGAAATGATGGATTTGCACGTCCGGCGAAAGCAGCGGCTGCAAAGGTTGTTGCAGGAGATGTCAACACAGATGCAAAATGCAATATAGCGGATGCTGTATTGATGCAGCGTGTTTTGATGGGAACCGCAGTGTTAACAGCCGAGCAGGCAGCGTGTGCGGATCTGGATGGCAATCGTCGTCTGGATGGCATTGATTTTACTCTGCTGAAGCGATTGCTGTTGCAGCAGTCTTCTGCAACGACGCCATCTGTGACCACCGCAACAACGACTACCACATCCAAGACAACTACCACAACTACTACCACGAAGCCTACCACATCCAAGACAACTACCACAACCACTACCACGAAGCCCAC
>JAFXJT010000003.1 GCA_017532085.1 Oscillospiraceae bacterium
ATGATGACGATGATGATGACGATTGGGACGATGACGATGACTGGGATGACGACGACATCCCTTTGGGTAAGGCAGAGTTCTTCGGTGCCTCTTTTGACGATGAGGAGGACGAAGAGGATGAGGAAATCGATGGTGCGGTTTATGAGCTCACTTGCCCCAGCTGCGGTGCGGATCTTGTGATTGAGGAAGATCTTCTGGAGCAAGGCAGCATGCTTTGTCCCCGCTGCAGTGAAACCCTTGAGTTCGATTATGATGCCATCACAACCGGCGAAGGCTCTGAGGATGACGCTGAGGATTCCTCTGCGGAATAATCGGATTGGGTGATCGAATCCCAGCATTGAAATTGCATATTCCGTTTTGTTTCAGGGCGAGGTGTAAGTCCTCACCGGCGGTAACAGTCCGCTGGCTGCATTGCAGCATGAATCGGTGAAATTCCGATACCGACGGTAACAGTCCGGATGGAAGAAACAAGCGGTACAGCACAGTGTTACTGTACCTGCACGCACCTGTTTTCTTCGGAAAATAGGTGCGTTTTTGTTTTCTTCTGCATAACATAAGGCAACCATAGAATTGAAAGGATGATGTTCTCATGCAGACAGAAACAACTGTAAAGCAGCGCCGTTTGGATCTCAAACGATTCACCATTCTGGCTTTGCTGACTGCCATTGCGTATTTATCAATTTTTGTGATCAAATTAAAGCTCTTTGGCTTTTTGAGCTATGAGGCCAAAGATGTCTTTATTACATTGGGTGGATTTCTGTATGGTCCCTTGGCAGCGATCCTCATTTCTGTTGTGACCTCATTGTTGGAGCTTCCAACCAGTGATACAGGCATCATCGGATTTGTGATGAATGCACTCTCCAGTGTCTTTTTCTCGGCAACTGCTTCATGGATCTATCGCAAGAAGCGTAGTTTGCTGGGTGCGATTCTTGGGCTGATATGCGGTGTATTTGCTATGACCGCTGCTATGCTGCTTTGGAATTATCTCATAACACCGCTGTATCTCCATATCCCACGGCATGAGGTTGCAGGAATGCTCACCACAGTATTCTTACCCTTCAATCTATTGAAAGCAGGTCTTAACGCAGCCTTGCTTATGTTGGTTTATAAGCCCTTTACTCGTGTGCTGCGGCAAATGCGGCTGCTGCCGGAGCGTCAAAACGCTTCAAATTCTACGAAGGCTACCATTGTGGTCTGGAGTCTTTCCCTGCTGATTATTGCTGCCTGCATAGTATCCATTCTCAAAATCAATGGTGTGTTTTAAGACGTTCTCTCATTGCTGCGGTTCAACACAAAGACCTAAGAAGCCAATTGCGCTTCTTAGGTCTTTTTTTGCTGTTATTTTGTCTGCTGGAATACCAAAAAGGCACGATATGCCTGATAGACATCCAGTTTGCTGACAACCTCCATGGGAGCATGCATGGAAAGCACCGGCACACCCACATCTACGGTATCCATATTCAGATTGGCAAGATAGGCTGCTACGGTACCGCCGCCGCCAATATCCACTTTTCCAAGCTCACCGGTCTGCCAGATAACACCGTTTGCATCAAACAAATTACGGATGGTTCCCACAAATTCCGCAGAGGCATCCGAGGAACCGCTTTTTCCTCGTGCACCTGTGTATTTCATCATGCACACACCGTAATTGAGATAGGCACAGTTGCGGCGATCGTTGACATCCGAAAACGTCGGATCATATGCCGCTGTGACATCTGCGGAAAGACACTGTGAGGCGGAAAATACAATATGTGCCCGTGTGCCGCATACCGTTGCCAGATCTCGCATGAAATCATGGAAATAGGAGGAACATAAACCGGTATTGCCATCGCTGCCAATTTCCTCTTTATCGGTCAGAATCGTGACAGCAGTAAAAGCCGGATCAGTACACTGCATCAGCGCTGCCAGTGCAGGATAAGCACAAACACGATCATCATGTCCATAGGCACCGATCATGCTGCGGTCAAATCCAAGATCACGGGCGTTGCCTGCCGGTACGATCTCCAGCTCAGCAGAGAGAAAATCGCTTTCAATGATACCGTATTTTTCATTGAGCAGCTGCAAAATCCGCAGCTTGACCAGATCTCCTCCTTCTTCCGTGCGAATGGGTCGAGAACCAATGAGTACATTCAGCTCCTCACCATGAATCCCCTGTCCCAGCGTGCGCTTTACTTGCTCTGTGGCCAGATGCGGCAGCAGATCGGTAATGCAGAACACAGGATCTGTGGGAGCTTCTCCGATGTTGACTGTAACCGAAGAACCATCCTTCTTCACAATCACACCATGCATCGCCATAGGAATTGTAGTCCATTGATATTTCTTAATGCCGCCGTAATAGTGCGTTTTCAAGAGCGCAAGCTCAGTATCCTCATATAACGGCGATTGCTTCAGATCCAGACGAGGCGCATCAATATGCGCCGCTGTCAGACGAATGCCCTCTGCAAGTGCCTTGGTACCGATCACAGCAGCGATCACAGCCTTGCCGCGATTGGTCACATAAATCCGATCGCCTGCTGTGACAGATTCCCCGCGCTGCCATCGCCGAAAGCCGTTGGCTTCCAGCTGTCTGACTGCTTCATCGGCAGCTTCCCGCTCGGTTTTGCTCACATCCAGAAATTGCATATACTCCTTACAAAACGCATCTGCCAGTTCAATTTCGTTTTCCTCCATTTTCTGTGCAGCGTGCTTTTTTTCCATCAGCAGTGATTCCTTCAGCGCTTTCAGTTCGTCCTTGCTCATTCCCATGAGAGTTCCTCCTTTGTGATATTGAGACAATATTTGTGTGATAACCTGCTGCGTTTGCGCACACAGCGACTCTAAGGTATGTTGATTGCTGATCACCCAACGAGAATGGGTGATCAAATATGCTTCACTCAGTTGCGATGCCATACGCTGTCTGCCTTCTGTTTCCGACAGCTTGTCCCGATGGCAAATACGAGATAATCGCACGGCTTCCGGCGCAATGACCGATACAATGCCATCACACAGTGTATGACAGCCGCTCTCAAACAGAGTCGGTGCATCCAGCAGGAGCATCGACTCCCCTTTTGCGGACAGAATATTCATCTGTCTGTCAATTTCCTTGCGAATATAAGGGAATATAATCGCCAGATACGCATCCTTTGCTGCAGGATCCGTAAAGATCAGCTTTGCTGCTGCTTTGCGATTCAAAGAGCCATCGGGCAGCAACAGATCAGATCCAAAGCGGGCAATGATTTCACGCAGACAGGGAGAATGCGGCACAACCACTTGCCGAGCCACCAGATCCGCATTGATCACTGCAAAGCCGTTCTTTGCGAATAATGCACTGACAGTTGTTTTACCGGCTCCGGTCTGACCGGTCAGCCCTATGATCACAGGTTTATTCATCGGTATCCCTCACATCATAACCTGCGGCACGAATCAAGCGATTATACACCGCAAGACCAACTCCATCCGTTCTGGGAGCTTGGATCAAAATCCGCTGAAAGCCCATCTGATCCAAACTTCGCAGCTGAGAAAAGATCTGTGCACCTCTTGCTTCATCGCTGTCTCCATAGGAAACAGCTTTGATATTTTGTTCGGCATAAGCCGGAAGATCACGATCAAATACCAAAGCCACATCGCCCTCTTGATATTGCGAAGCGATATAAGAAAGCACGGCATCGGAACTGCCCTTCACCAAGATCACAGCAGCATTGGGTGCATAATGCTTATATTTCATACCGGGTGATGGTGCTGCCTGATCGGGTGCAAGCTCTGCCAAAACAGCGGGATCCACAATTACGGTTTCTGCAACCTCACTGAGCTGCTTGGGTGTCACAAATCCCGGACGCAATACACGAACAGTTTTTGCATCATCCAATGCTACCACAGTAGATTCAATCCCGCAAAGACAAAATCCGCCATCCAAAACCCCGGGAATCTTCCCATCCAAATCCTGCATCACGTGGCGAGCACAAGTCGGGCTGGGACTACCGGAACGATTGGCAGAAGGCGCTGCAATGGGAATCCCCGCTGCCCGAATCAGATCCTGCGCCATAGGGTGTGCCGGCATACGCACACCAACCGTATCCAAGCCACCGGAGGTTTCCTTTGGAATCCGATGGCTCTTTGGCAAAATGATGGTAAGCGGTCCGGGCCAGAAGCGTTCAGCCAGTGCTTTGGCAAGAGGCGGAATCTCCTTGACAAGAGGGGCCCAATCCTTGAAATCGGCAATATGCACGATCAGAGGATTATCCGCCGGACGTCCCTTTGCTGCAAAAATGCGCTTTACTGCTTCGGGGTCCAGCGCATTGCCTCCAAGACCATAAACAGTTTCCGTCGGCATTCCCACAATCTGCCCTTCACGCAGCAGAGCCGCCGCTTTTTCAATCTCTCTATGGGTGAAACGCTCAGTGATCATCCGTATTGCGCCTCCTGACTTGCCAGCTTTTGCGCTTGATCGGCTGTTTGCAAGGCTTCAAAAATCGCATCCAGATCACCGTTCATGATATCCTCCAGTTTATAGAGGGAAAATCCGATGCGATGATCCGTCATACGCCCCTGAGGGAAATTGTAGGTGCGAATTCACTCGGAGCGATCACCGGTACCGACCTGTAAGCGACGCTCACCGGCAATTCGTTCGGTCTGTTCGGCTTCCTTCATAGCATACAGTCTTGCACGCAGAATGGACATAGCCCGATCTTTGTTCTTATGCTGACTGCGCTCATCCTGACATTCTACCACAACACCCGTGGGAATATGCGTAATGCGCACAGCAGATTCCGTTTTATTGATATGCTGGCCGCCTGCTCCGCTTGCACGAAAGACATCAATACGAAGATCCGAAGGCTGAATGGTCAGCTCAACGGCTTCGATTTCCGGCAGAACGGCTACGGTAACCGTTGAGGTGTGCACACGTCCCTGCGATTCGGTTTCGGGAACACGCTGCACACGATGGACACCGCTTTCATATTTCATTTTTGCATATACCTGCTCGCCGGAAAGAGAAAAACTGATCTCCTTCATACCGCCAAGCTCCGTGGGATTGCTGCTCATCACAGTACGCTGCCAGCCCTGTCGCTCGGCATACATACTGTACATCCGATACAATGAGCCTGCAAATAAGGCAGCTTCTTCACCGCCTGCACCGCCCCGAATCTCCACAATCACATTGCGGTCATCATTGGGATCCTTGGGCAGCAGCAGACATTTCAGCGTATGAAACAGCGTTTCACTTTGCGTATGAGCCGCATCATATTGCTCCTGCGCCAATGCACGCAGCTCAGGATCATCGGCGGTATCGGAAAGCAGCATTTGTGCTTCTTCCATATCCTTCTGACAGCTCTTGTAGCTGCGATAGGTTTCAATCAAAGGTGTCAGCTGCTTATATTCCCGCATCAGTGCGGCAAACCGTGCAGGATCTGATGCCACAGCACCATCCTGTAAGCGAGCATCCAACTCATCAAATTTTTGCTCGGTCAGTTCCAGTTGGTCATAGAGACTCACGGGACAAAGGTCCTCCTTTTTGATTCTTGGATTTGATATCGTTTTATTGTTGGGATGGATCCCGGTGATCGCTTATGCTTTGCGTGATCCCAGAGACAAGATCCCCTCAATGATCAGCACAATTCCCACCATGACAAAGATCCAATCGACTGAGCTGCCCTGCTGAAACAGCAGACAAATGCCCGCCAGCACACTGAGCACGGGAGTAATCCATGCGATCGTATTGCGGTTTTTATTCCGGATTGCCTGCACCAGCTGCAGCAATCCCATCATCAGCAGCATGATGGCAATGAGATACAAGGCAAGATGTATAAACAGATTGCCGAATACCAATACGCCAATGCCAATAACGCCTTTGATGATTGCAGCAGTCGTATCCTTTTTGACAAGATCGAAGATGGCAGCGATGATCAGAACAATTCCCACAAGAGAAACAGCAAGCCCCAATACACCACCTCTTTTGATCACGAATACAATACCCAAGGCAATTGTCAATACGGCAGTCATCAGAGAAGAATTCTTTTGCATACGCCTGCTCCTTTCCAAAGATACCACAGCAATCAACCAACCATTCGTTTCTCTTTCTTATTATAACACATATTTTCCAATTTGACCAGTCTATTCACAAAGTTTCTCTTGACTTTTTTCCGAAAGGGGCGTATAATAATATTCCGTTTGGAGGGTTTTCATGAAAACAAAGCAACATACTGTTGAAATGTGCCGCGGCGCAATTCTGCCCGGACTGCTCCGATTGACGCTGCCATTGATGCTTTCCAGTGTATTGCAGCTGCTGTTTAATGCGGCAGATGTCATTGTGGTTGGCAATTTTGCAGGCGAGCATTCCTTAGCAGCCGTTGGATCCACAACAGCACTCGTCAATCTGATGACCAATCTGTTTTTGGGATTATCAACCGGTGCCAATGTACTGACTGCCCGATTTATGGGTGCCGGCGATACCAAAGCTGTCAATCAGACGGTACATACTTCCCTGCTGCTGAGCTTGTTCAGCGGCGGTTTGCTGACTGTCATCGGCATTGGTATGGCAGAACAGCTTCTGACATGGATGCAGACACCCGAAGAAACGCTTGCGCTTTCAGCATTATATCTGCGGCTGTATTTCTTGGGTATGATCGCTATGATGATCTACAATTTCGGAAGCTCGATTTTACGCGCAAAGGGTGATACCAAACGACCACTGTATTATCTGACCTTTGCCGGCGTTGTCAATGTGGTGCTGAATCTGCTGTTTGTAATTGGATTCCAAATGGATGTAGCAGGTGTAGCACTGGCAACGGTAATTTCGCAGTGCATCTCCGCAGGATTGGTGCTGCGCTGTCTGATGAAGGAAGAGGATGCATTTCGGTTTTCTTTCAAACACTTGAAATTGCATCGGGGCATTGCGTTTCGTATCTTGCAGATTGGCATTCCTGCCGGCTTTCAGGGTGTGGTATTCTCATTATCCAATGTGGTGATCCAGTCGTCGATCAATGGATTTGGCCCTATTGTAATGGCAGGCAGCGCTGCAGCTGCAAGTATTGAAGGCTTTATCTGGGTCTCTATGAATGCGTTTTCTCAAACGGCTCTGACCTTTATGAGCCGCAATATCGGTGCGGGAAGATATACCAGAATCCACAAAATTGCATGGATTAGCTGCTTATGTGCTTGCGTAACAGGTCTGATCTTCGGAAATCTTGCCTATCTCTTGGGCGAACCGCTGCTTTCGATTTATGATCCCAGACCGGATGTGATTGCTGCAGGTCTGGTGCGCATGCAATTGGTCTGCTGTTTTTATTGCACCTGCGGCTTAATGGATTGCATTGTAGGCAATATCCGCGGCATGGGATATGCAATCACACCTACCATTGTTTCTCTGCTGGGCGCTTGCGGTCTGCGAATTCTGTGGATCTTTACTGTATTTACGATCCCCGAATACCACACACAGTTTATGTTGTTTTTATCGTATCCTATTACCTGGATCATTACTTTTGTCGTACATTTGCTCTGTTTTCTGATCATGCGGCGGAAATTTCCAAAGCAGGATGAGATGGATCTGCAAACAGCCACATAATGCTTGAACGCTCCGTTGTACTGCATACAACGGAGCGTTTTCTTGGTCATTGGAACGTATTTTGCTTGCCAAGTTCCCAGAACGCAATGGCAGAGGAAGCGGCGACATTCAGAGAATCGACCTCATGGCTCATCGGAATCATAACCACATCATCACAAACAGATAATGCAGCCTCTGAAAGACCATCCCCTTCAGCGCCAAACAGAATTGCAAGCTTTTTCGCAGCCTTGAGATGCGCTGTCTGCAACGAAATGGCATCCTCACGCAGTGCCATAGCGGCCAGTCGGAATCCCAAAGGACGCAGTATTTCAGCTGCAGTCGGGACATCGGGAAGATAGGTCCATGGTATTTGAAAAACCGTGCCCATACTGACCCGTGCGGCACGACGATACAGAGGATCACAGCAGCTCTGCGTCAGCAAAACAGCATCCACGCCCAGTGCCGCTGCATTCCGAAACATGGCTCCGATATTGGTGGGATTGACCACCTGCTCCAGAATAGCAATGCGATGCGCCTCAGCACAAAGAGCGGCAGCATCGGGTAATGGGCGGCGCTGCATCAGAGCAAGCGCACCTCTTGTCATAGGATAACCGCGCAAAGCACTGAGCAAAGCGTCCTCTGCAAGATAAACAGGCGTATCGGCAGGGCAAGCAGCCAGCAGCGGAGCAGATTCTCCTTGTGCTTGTGCAGGTGTCATCAAAAAGGATAAGGGTACATAGCCTGCACGCATGGCCCGTGCTATGACCTTAGGACTTTCTGCAATCAACACGCCGGGATTCGGCTCATTCATTCGCAGAAGCTGTACTTCATCGGTAATGGTATACACAGCAGGCAGCGAATCGGTTCCTTGCGTCAGTGGAATCCATTGCGGCATATTTCTCTCTCCTTCTGCATTACTGCGATTTCTCGTATTGAGACAACACATCCCGCAAAACCGTAACCACTTTATCTCGCAGCGCATCCGGCTCTAAAATCACAGCTTGTTTGCCATATTGCACTGCCCATTTGATCATGTCATCTTCATTCACACGGGCTGTAACGGTTACTTCCTGTGCAGTGATATCGGAAAACTCCACATCCATACCAAAATCCTCAAGAATATCATTGAGAATACAGCGATCCGCACGGAATTTCACACGGCGGCTCTGACCGGTAAACATAAAAATATGCTCAGTCATATGCTCCGAGAGATCCAACCGTCCTTTCTTGCCGGTGACGGTTTCGATGGGTTTGACCGGCGTATCCAGCAGCCGGATCTCTGTAATCCGATCCACACGGTAATGAGCCAGATCATCATATCGATCATTGTTGCAGATCACATAATATCTGCCGTTGGTAGCAGCCAGCTGATAGGGATTGACAATGTACTCTCGAATGCTGCCGTCCGAACGCTTGCGTGGATGCAGTTTTTTATCCACATCATAGCTGCAATATCGGAATGCCACCTGT
This sequence comes from Oscillospiraceae bacterium, assembly GCA_017532085.1. Lineage (GTDB taxonomy): Bacteria > Bacillota > Clostridia > Oscillospirales > Ruminococcaceae > Firm-04. The sequence continues at coordinate 8,987 of JAFXJT010000003.1, forward strand.
TTCCCGGTGGAAATAGCCTCATCCAATACATCAATGGTATAAAACAACTGCGGATTCGTAGGTCTGTTGCAGGGAATGGTATTGATATGCTTGACTTTTGCATGGAAGTATTCATTGGATAAGCCTTCCAGCTTACGAATCAGTTCGCTGCGATGGGTATATGGAATATGCCCCGAAAACAGCAGACTGTCTATGAGCAGCCGCAATTCACCATCATCAAACTCATGCTCCAGATACCAATCGGAATACACGATTTCCTTTTCACCGTTCTTGGCAATTCGTATCGATTCCGTATAGGAAATGGGATATCCAAATTCAATGAGATCCATCAGATTCCGCTTGACCGATTTCCGATCTGCTTTCATATGATAATTCTGTTCCAGCAGATCGACAATCTCTTTTTGCGACAAGCGATGCGCACTGTCGGTATAGCGCTTCATAACATCCAGAATATTGATGATCAATAGCTTCTTGGGCGGTGTGGTATATTGCATGATGTCTCCCCTATCCTTGACAGATTCCTTTGTTTGAAACAGTATGCGTTTCATCTCGTATTATTTTTATTATAACACAAGGCATGGGCATTTTTTGGTACATAATGCGACAAAATATAACAATGTATCGCTAAAATTATACCATGAATTTGTAATGGTGTCAAGATAACATGGATTCGGAATCCATACAACGAAGGGATCCAATCAAAAAAACAGCAGTCAGATCCCAATACGGAATCGACTGCTGTATTCATTGCGCTATACGCCTTCTTTTGGATTGGCATCCGCTTTCTGCTGACGTGCTTTACGTCTGCGGATTTTTGCTCGGATATCCTGAACAATCAGAATGATCAGCAGGATGAGCAGCATGGGGATCGCAATAATCGAAGCCACAATCAGCTTGTCAATACGGAATGCCTCAGTTGCCACATAAATCATAGGCACTGCATCGGCGTTCTCAATACGTCTGCCCCGCACAAGCATACGATGGGTATTGATGCCATAGGGCGTACAGGTGACAAGTGTACAGTAATCTTCCAAGGCATCACGCTGTAAATCATCGGTATCCGTGGGAGAAACAATCTTGACTTGATCCACCTCATAGGTCAGCAGTCGATTGAGCACTGTGATCGTGAAAGTATCACCCGGCTCCAGCTCGTCAAGATCGGTGAACAATTTGGCACTTGGCAGACCGCGATGTCCGGAAAGGACACAATGATTCCCTTTGCCGCCTGTGGGCAAAGCAGATCCCTCCAGATGTCCGACACCAATTTGCAGCACACCTTCATCCACGGAATGATAAATCGGAAGCTCGACATCAATTTTGTCGATTTTTATATATCCCATGATACCGGTTCCGGTAATATCCAGTGCTTCCTCATAGCCTTTCACCAGTGAAGGCTTGAAAAATGAGGACTTTGTGGTTGCAAGCCGATCGTTATAATCATCTGCCTCTGCAAAAATACGGTCGAACTCTTCTTGTGAGGTGTTGTCCAACGTATTATGATACGATGTAATGGCTTTCGATGCGTTCTTACTGTTGACATAATTGCTGATGGATGGATACAGCATCACGGACAAGCCAACGAGAAAGATACATATCAGTATAATATTCGATCGATGTTTTTTCATTGGATTCTCCATGAAGCATAAAGCATTGGCAGCGGGAAATGCTTTAAGCATTTCCCGCTGCACGCATACAAGAAATCAATCGGAATGGCGATTCTTACTTTTCGGTAACTTCCATTCTCTTCTTGGAGATCAGCAGCAGAGCTGCACCCAGCGTCAGCAGAGCGCCGAAGCTGTAGAACATAACAGTACCAACACCACCGGTCTCGGGCAGAGTAGCACCGGCATTGTTCGCAACTTTGCCTTCGATCACGGAACCATTTACGGTGCCCCAATCAGAATCCCACTCACAGCCGGACAGAGAAGGATCTGCGCTGATTGTAATTTCGATCGGATTGGTGAGCAGGTTATAGCCTTCAGGAGCAACCAACTCAGTGATAGTGTAAGTGCCTTCGCCCAGACCTGCAAAGGAAATCACACCGTTGGAATCAACATAACCGGTTGTATTGATCTCAGTTTTATCAGTTGCTTTGTTTACAACAGTCACCTTGGCGTACTTATCGGTAGTGCTTGCATATGCATCCTCTGTAGCGGCGTCAGGAGCAACCTCTGTGTAAGTACCATCCTTCAGCATGAAGTAAGTACCAGCAGCATCCAGCTTGAAGATTTCTTTATTGATCAGAACTACATTCAGGGCAGTACCGGAAATCTGGAACTGAGCACCGGTCAGAATCTGTGTATTGTCCGCACCATCTACCTTAGTGATCTCGATGGTAGCTGCATAGGTCTTGGTGTTGACCTTGGGAGTCTCGCCCATAGGATCAGAAGAACCGGGATAATCGGGATCAACAGGATATGTGGGATCATCAGAAGGATCCTCAGGTGTACCGTTATCATCAGTAGGAGTATCGGGATCTACAGGGTTGGAAGGATCAGTAGGAACACCGGGAACAGTGCCGCTGCCGCTGTAATCTACGTTCGGATTGTTGGAGAAGGTCAGATCAGCTTCGTTGACGTTACCGGTCTGGGACAGATCAGCATCCTCATCCAGAGTTGCAGAATAAGTCACAACGATCGGCTTACCGGCGAGGTCAGCATAATCGATAAAGTCCTTCAGAACGATCACGAGACTTGTGGTCAGATCATCATTGACATTAATATAGGTGTTAAAATCAGCATCAGAACCATTTACCTTAACATTCAAATCATAGTTATAGGTGAAACCTTTGCTCAGAGTATCTTCAATAACGAAGTAATACTTCTCATAGCCTTCCATCTTCGGAACAGTAGAAGTGATTTCGAAGTTAACCGTATCACCGATGCTTGCAGTGTTAGAATCAACACGCTCAGAACCTTCTACGATCTTCTTGTCAAGAGAAGGAACATCTGCTTTTGCGGTAACGGTAATATCCTTAACGACCTTGAGGATAAAATCGGTGTAAGCAGCCTAATCAGACAAAGAACCGTCTTGATCCTTAACGAAGTAATAGCCAGCGCCGGTAACATTCAGAACGCCCGCAGTGCCGTCGGTCACGGCAACGTCATCCGCCTTGGTAGCCAGATTCTTTGCAACCACATCAGCAAATTTTTCGCTGATCGATGGGTTGGCAGCCAGGATTTCAGCAACTTCTGCTGCGGTGTCACAATCAGCAGAATCGAAAGCGTCGAGATCGGCTTTCAAATCAACCAGCAAAGCAGCACCATCAACGCCTGCGCCCCATTGAACATTGGAAAGCACATTGCCGCTCAGATCACCGGAAAAGATCTGATATGCCTCATAGGTATGCTCTGCGGAATCACCGGGAGTGATGGTGATCGTATAAGGGGTCGTATCAGCAGCAAATGCCGAGATACCAAGAGACATGGCCATGAGAGCGCTCAGACCAACAGAAGTAAGAGATTTCATCAATTTCATAATGTTCTTCCTTTCACATTAAAGTTTACGATGGTTTGGATTCTGTCAAGGATCAACTGTCATTCAGGAGAATGGGGCACACTCTCCTTTCTGTTTCTTCGGATCAGCAAAAGCGAACCCAAAGCAAGGATTGCTGCACCGCCGAACCAGAATACTTCCATTCCGCATCCGCCGGTTTCCGGTAGTTCGTAGAGGATGACCTCGTTTACGATTTCATGATATCCACTTTCGGGAACCGGAGTCCATGTTTCATTTCCATTATCATCTACATAGTAAACCCAATAGCTGACAGTAGCGCTCAGCTCCTTTGTAGAGGAATCTTGTGTAACTTGGACTGTGACACCTCTTGTAATGTCACCATGGCTTACATAATCGGTACGATTCGTGTCATACAGAATTCCATCTGTTTCACTCGGAATCTTTTCTTGAATGAAGTAGTAATATGTACCGGGTTTCATAAAGGACAACGGTGCAAATTTTACAGTACCATCGGTATCATTCACATGCTCCTGCAGGACAATATCAGAACCATCCAACAATTGGAATGTAAAGTCGCCGGCATTGAGAGTACCGTTCTTCAAGATCTTGCGAGCCTCAATGTCAACAGAAACCGCCTCCAGTGTGGTTTCCATATTCAGATCCGCTTTCAGCGTAAAGTCCAAACCGGAATGATTCGGACACTTGTTGACGGCATCCACAACGCTTTGGTGATCCATGTTGAAGATAACACTATCCAACAGCAGATCATTCTCACCGATGCCATCATTGACCTTGAAATAGATCGTGCGGTACATGCTGTTGCCATCTTCATTCTTGCCGATGTTCAAGCAAATGCCCTGCACCATAGAGTTGTCGCGGCTGAAACTAACTGCTTCAAATTCAGCAATTCGAGTATCACCATCACTGGATTGTTCCATCTCACCCAGCAGATCGGACTTCTCATAACGCCACTCACCCTCGGGAGGCGCAACGCCTGCATTGGTGGGGAAATAATAAGTGGTACCGGAAGTCGTGGAAATACCTGTCAGAGTCACCGTGTCACCCTCATTGATTATAATGGGATTATTCCGATTTTCCCAAGTCGTTTCATCAAAGGAAATCGTATGATGCTTTTGTGTCACTTCTTCCTTTGTGATCGTGGTTTTGGTGTCGATGACATTGCCGTTTTGATCGGTCGTAACCGTTTCAATGCGATTGGGCTTCAACAGCAGCTGCACATCGAACTCTGCATGGTGCACGTCATTCTGAGAAATTCTGTAGTTACTCCAATATCCGGTATCAAGATTATACTTTGATGTCAACTCGAACTGTGAAGTACCAAGCTCACCGTGTTTCCAGTAATCCTTCGTAGTAAAATACTCTGCAAGCTCGCCGCCGCGATAAAGGATGTTCTCATTGTTTTCATTGAAAATACGACAAGTATTGACATCGTAAACATAAGCATCAAAGATGGTTTTCGTCACAATCTTGGAACCATCGGGAGAATGGATCGTCTCCGTGATCACATAGGAGCCGCCGTCTGCGATCTCAATATCAGCATGATCGTAGGTAGCATTCTCATCATCCATAACACGGAAATAGAAGGATTCCGAAATATCATTTCCATCCTCATCCTTCAAACCGGTATTGAATACAATTCTTCCAAGACCGAGCTTCGTACGATCTTCGTCAGAAGCGTTAGAATAGTCATCAAGATTGACATCAGAAAAGCTTTTGGCAACGTATCTGCAACGCAGATATCGTTTCCCATTATAAACACCTTCACGAGTGTCTTCCGAATAACCACTGTATTCTCTTTGTAACCAAACATTGCTGCCGAAACCGACCGCACTGCTCCAGATGCCGGGACTCACAGCATCGGCATCGGTAACAAACTGCAGCTCAACGGCATCGCCGGGATGAAGAATATAGGGACTGGTTTCTCTATTATAATAGAACTTGCCATCATTGGGCGAAACGTTGCCAACCATATCCAGATATTCGTTAATGTTATCCTTATCACGCTGACCCAATGCAGTGACAACATAGATTGAGAAGGATTCCGCTGCAAAGGTTGCACCGGTTTCGGAAGTATCTGCTTGCTCAATGCTTTCTACAGTACCATCGTCCATCTTATGCAGAAGACGATACTCTTCACCATCGAGCTTTCTTTCATCCGGTAAGGCGATACGCACCTGTACATTTCCTTCTGCAGCAGGCTCAATCTCCTCGCCTTCCGCTGTATAGAAAGAGATATCAACGGCAACTGCACCCAGAACCTTATTCTCAGAACCGATACCGATTTTGGCTGTGCTGATTGCAACATTATCTGTCACATCGGTAACAACCATATAGGTACCGGATGGGAACGTGTTCTCGGAAGCAGATGCGTGAACCAGAATACCGGAATCAGATGTACCATCGAATTCCTGTGCCGGCATCTTTGACACAGCAACAGGACCATATTCTGCTTTTCCGGCAAGCGATACATATCCTAAGACCTTGGAATCCTGCCACGAGATTGTCTGCACAGCGACCGCACCATCGCAATCACCTTCGATGATAATCAGCTTCGAAGCATCCGATTGATTTGCAAGCGCCTCAATTACAACGCCAACCCGATCCGCTTTGGAATCGGCATCGCTGTCCATAAAGACAATATCGCCTCGTACCGGCATACCGTTGGCAGCAGCTGTAAACAGCTCTGCTTCCTGTAACCGCAGCAGCCATGGCCAACAGCCGGAGCCATATGGGATCTCATGCTCGGCAACACCGGCATAATACATACAGAAGAATACAAACATGGTATTCCAATCGCCATAGGGATTGCCATACCATTTCCCGTATCGGGAAAAATTCCGTCGCTGCAAACCGTCATCGGAAAGCAGCAAATTTGTTGCACTTTCCTGATATCCAAGCTGAGATTCTGCAATCAAAGCAGTATTCTCCTGACGATTTTCGGATAATGCTTTGGGAAGTGTTTTCTCCCAATCGTTCTTCGATTCCATATCAGCAGCTAATTCGGGAATGCAAGCAGCGCTATGGATATGCTCACTGAGCTGACAGATCAGCAGCTGTGCTGATTGTTCCACTGTGACTCCCGCACCTGATGAAGGATCGGATCCGTTTGACAGGCTGATTGGGACAGTCTGATAGCAGGCGTTTGTATGCAGATGCTGTGTCATCCCGCACAGAGCTTCCTCTGTCATTGCGGTACCGACTCCACGCAGCATCCAGAACACACTGCCCGTAACGAAAAGAGAGAGTACCAATAAAACAGATACAATCCGTCGTCGTTTCGTTTTTGCAGCCCAGATCCTGTTTACGGATTCATAAAGCCTGTTTTTCAAATTGCACCTCACTTTATCATACAATCAATAGCATTCAGACGTTTACGATTCTTTCTTAGACCAGATCTTGAACAATACCTGTCCTACAATCTGTTCATATTCTACACAGCCGATGGTTGAGCTTCGGCTGTCAATCGATGTATCTCTGTGATCGCCCAGAACAAACAATTTACCATCGGGCACCTGGTAAGGAAATGTGATATCACACTCACCAAGGCTTTTACTGGTTACATAAGGTTCATCCAGCAGCTGATCATTGACATAGACATTGCCTTCGGCATCAATATTAATATAATCGCCGGGCTGTCCGATAATACGCTTGAGCAGAAGTTTATTCTGCCATGATATACAACAAAGCTTTCCGCTTGTATAATCGTTGGTTTTGAAAAGCAGCAGGATGTCACCGTCAGATAACGTCGGCTCCATGCTGTCACCGGAAACTTGAATCACCGGTAAAAATAATGTGGAAACCAATACTGCAATTGCCGCTACGACAATCAGAATCGAAAGCGTGCTGCGGAACGTCTTAAGAAACCGTTGATGATATCGGATACGGCTTCGTTCATTCTTCACCTGCTCCGCTGTCGGCAGCGTTTCGGATTCCGCTGTGGAGTTCTCCTGTAATTCATAGATGATATCCACAAGTTCGCTGCGGCTGAGTCGTTTCAGTTCTTTATCGGTCACGTTTTCACTCCTTGGTACTACCGATATGAAGGTTTCTTTCTTGTGCTATTCTAACATATTTCAGAGGAAATTGCAATGATTATAGGCACATTTCATTGCACATTACAAAGAGGGTTAAATTAAATCAATAAATATTTATGCATATTGCACATGCATATGTTACTGCATTTTGATAAAGATAAAAGATTTTACAGCATACTTCCAAAATCAAGAAAAGAGCAAGTCAAAACAAGCCATATACGCTTGATACAAAATAGAATTTGTATAATGAATATTTTCTTCCGTAACGGTGGTTTTCAAGAAAATCGAAAAAATCAGCGGTGCAACTGTGTACACCGCTGATTTCTTTGGCATGGAAAAGGTTAAGTAGTGCCGAGTTGGGTATACTTTATCAGTTTTGCAAGATAAGATAAAATTCGTGCGGTATCCGTTGCATCAAGAACCTGATCAAGCTTACAGTCAGCATTCAGAAGTCCTTGACTGGATACAGTAACTGTGGTATCCTCACCGACAATACGGCTCAGCATAACAGCATCCGCAATCGTAACAAGATTATCACAATTTACATCACCATAGGAAACAGAATTAGACGGCTCATCGGTTCCCACAGGAGGAATCTCTTCGCCATAGCCCGGTGCGCCTTCGGGAGCCGTGCCCCATACATGCTCGCCGTCCACATACATTGTAATTCTGTCAAATACCTCCGGACATGCATTGAGCGGCTTGTTCAGCTCTTCCTGCGTTACCATACCCTGACGGCTGTAATCGTTGGAAGAATCCATAATGAAGACATATTCATCATTCTGCTTATCATCCATGATGGCGAATTGATATCCCATTTCACCATAGAATTTGTAATCTGCCCATGTCAGTTCCACATAGCAATCGCCCGCATCCGTATACTGAACCACTTCATAGGTCACTTCGTGTTCCTTATTGGAATCCGATGCCATTTTGTCATAGTCGGGACGAATGGTAACATTTTCAATGGTATGACCATTTTCCAGCAGCTCTTCGATACTGAAATAATAGCGGATCTTGACCTCATTGAGATAACGAGGCGGCAGCAGTGTCTGATTGGTGAATGTGATCAGGATCTGAGTTGCCATATTATCCTCTTGGCCCACAGCAGCTTTCAGCTCGAATTCCAACAGGTCCTCGGGATCTTTGAAGCTGGATTCCGGAGGCGGGAAGTTCTCTTGAATCTTCATATCCTCCGTACCATAGAAATAATACAGACCGGAACAGGCACCGACTGCTGCGGCGTTGTAGTCCACAGCCACTTCATTTTAAACATAATCCTTGGTGATATCGCGATGCCAGTCACCGGCATCGGGACCACCAACCAATGCGCCCCAAAGAACATGCACCTGATCTGCCGGTTTGTCCATGTCCAGCGTCTTGGAACCATGAGAGGCACGATGGTGCGGATGCGATGCGGCTGTGGGAGACCATCCAACGATATAGGGACGATTCATCGGATTCTTACCCATGATGTATTCCATCTGACTCTTTGACCATTCTGCAAAACGCAGCGGATCCTGTGCTTTTTCCTGAGAATATTTGGAATACACCAGACAGCAAAGCTGACCTGCAGTATTATAACGGGCAGAGCCGTATTCATTCAGCATGGAAAAGCCGGCGGGTGTGGTTTTGAGATAATCGGTTGCTTCGGGCTTTTCCGGCTGTGTATCCCATTCAAACGGTTGATTCCAGATGGTATCCACAAGACCCGGATCAAGATGGGTAATGCCCGACCAGAACTCACAGTTCCAACGGAAGATATACCAATCACGCTCAATATTGGTAATGGGAGCAAGCTTTGCAAACACACCGCCCCAGACAGTATCCCAGCAATGCACCCAGATATTGTTCCAGCAGTTGTTGGTATCCTTCATGATACGCTTGAAATAACCGGTATACGGATGTCCGCCGTTATCAAAGGTAACGGTTTCATCTACCTTAATGATCGCCTCGATGTATTTCTCATAGGCTTCATCCTTCTTGGTTTCATCCTGATCAACCGTACAGATATAAAGCCAGACCGCTGCCCATGAAAGCTCATCATAGTCATAGCTGGAATCATAAAATCCGCCATCGTATCCCAACGACAAAACTGTTGCACAATCCTCGGGATCTTCCTCATGGGTTTCAACCGCAAATTCATACAGTGCATAAGCGCCTTTGAGGCACTCTGCTGCATATTCCGGCTCGGTATCTTTGAAATTGAGATAATTGATTGCAAGTGCCGCAGCCACACCGGCACACATATCCGATGCGGGAGTATCTACGGTTGCAAGATAAGCGGGTCTTGCAAAATCCAGCAGATGCTCTCCCTGCAGATCGGGGCAAAGCCAGTAGTTATGATCGATGTTGCCCTCACCCACTTGATAAACAAAGGCGCAAACGCTGCCATCTTCGTTATAATACAGACCCTTCAAATAATGATCGCAGAAGGCGTGGAGAATCTCCTCCATATGCTCTGCATTGCCGGTTTTTTCATAAGCCTCACGGAATTCGTAATAACCCCATCCGAGAGTGGATGCGGCATAAGAACCCGGCAGACCAAATTTGACATGATCGCCGGCATCATGCATACCGCCTTCGCAGTCAATGCAGCCATCCCCATCCGGATCCAGAATATCAATATTCTCTGCAATGAATTCATCAGAGACATTGACACCCTTATAATCCTCACCGTATTGCTTCAGCGGAATGTGGGCATCCTCCATATGGCAGTCTGCACGCCACTCGATACGGCCGGTACGGACACCGCATTTGTTGGCATCATAAAAATGCAGCAGATACTGCAGCCCTCTTGCAAAATCGACCTCTACGTCATCATAAGAAAAACTATCGGGATCGGGAAATATCTTGTCCTCGTCATCCACAGTGCCGGGATCTTCGCCGGCAGTTGCAAAGGCAGATAAGATGGCGGTGCAAGACATCATCGCGGAAAGACACACACACAGTGCAGCCTTCAACAGTTTTGATCTGTGCTTCATAAGCATCGACTCCTTTGATTAAAATTCGGTATTGCCGTACATGACTGCGAACAATGAATCGTGCCTTTGCATTGCAGAATTTGATTCTGTCATATTCTCTGCATCACGGATCCATTGATTCTGCACGTCATTCGATTCCCCCTTCGACAACAAATACAGTCCAATTATATCACAATGTCATCAGCGTGTCAATAGCATAATGGCGTGAAAATCGCACGAATTTCCGCCAATTTCTGGATGATTTTTAGATCAAAGCCGAAATCGTCTCGCTTTGATTTCATAGATTGCCTTATGCTCTTTGTGATTGCATCGAAAACTCCATCCACGCATCAGAATGTCTCACCAAAATTTGTCATAGAAAAATCTCAGTGGCTCAGAATATTCTGACAATGAAGGCAGATAATAACCCCACAAATGGAATCTTTCCACTTGATTGGAGGTTTATATATGAAAGCTACGGGTATAGTTAGAAGAATCGAGGAATGTGTTATAATAGGACAAAAGTTGAAAAAACCGCATAAACACTAGGGTTTTCGCTGATTTTTGTCCAACTCAATTTGCACAAATCCTTGGGTAAATCGACTTTTTAGACCAAAAGAAAGCGAGGTTCTAACAATTTAATACGGGATTTCAATTGACTGAGTCCCCTGTCACAAATAAAGGCCGAATGGGTATAAAAGCTCATTCGGCTTTTATAATATAAACTGAAAGGAAAAAGG
>JAFXJT010000039.1 GCA_017532085.1 Oscillospiraceae bacterium
CTACCACAAGGGCAAGCGTGGGCGTTTGCACTCGGCCGACAGAAAGAAGCGTATCACGACCGCCGTACTTCTTTGTGGCTGCTACGGTCAGATTGTTGCCGATCAGCCAGTCTGCAATATCTCTTGCACGACCTGCCATCTGCAGATTGTTGGGTGTGCCGTTGTGCTGCGCCGAAATGATCTGATCCGGCTCAATGAGATTGTCAAAGGCTTTCATAACCTTTTCATCGGTCAGATCTTCGATCCAGACACGCTTATAGGGTGCTGTGCAGCCACAGGCCTGATACACATAGGAAAAGATCAGCTCGCCCTCCCGATCCGCGTCTGTTGCGTTAATAATCCAATCTGCCTTCTGCAGAAAACCCTTGACCAGCTTGGCACAGGCAATGGTTGCATTTTTCGGCGCAATCTTGAATGTATCCGGCACACAAGGGAACACATCCAAATCCCACTTTTCAAACTGTTCACCATAGCTTTTGGCACTGACCAGCTGCATCAGATGCCCGTGTCCATGGCAGAGGATTGCCTCCTCTCCACGAAACTTAAACTCATAGTGTCCCACAGTTGGATCGTCCTTCAATGGAATACGCTTACCGGCACCCAGCGTACCGGCGATTGCCTTTGCCAGCTTGCTTTTCTCAGCATAAATAACTACCATGCTATTTCCTTTCCGCAACATAATTGTGCCGCCACAGCTCGTACTCGTCCGGCGGCAGCTCTGCCATACGATACAGAGCTTGCTGCTTAGCCCATTGTTCCAGAGCCGGTGTTTTCCGCAAGCGTATGGTTACAAACTCTCGCTGTTCTTCCACCACAAGCTCCCTTGCATCCTCTATGGCAAACAAGACTTGCATGAATGCCGTTTCTGTTTCGCAAGCCGGTGCAAGCAGAGCCTCTACCGACACCTCAAAGATATCTGCCATGGCTTGCAGAATCTCTTTGTTTGGTGTGCGAAATCCTGTTTCGTACTGAGCCACACGAACGCCGAGAGATCGCTCGGGGAATCCCAGCAATGCTGCCAGATGCTCCTGTGAAAATCCTCGCAGCTTTCTGAAATACCTGATCCGATCACCTAACATATTGATTCACCTTTTCACTTTCTGATTTGATTCCAACGCTTGCAGCGCAGAATCTATCCTTGCTTTTTCCGTGGCAGCGAAGCTGATGATGTATGCGCTGCCGCTTTTCCTCACCTGCAGAGGCGTATCTTCCGCTTGCAGTGCCTTTAGCTGTTCTTCCGTAACCTTCATGAACTGCTGCCGGGGCTGATCGGAGAGCGTTGATGCCATGCGCTTCTGAATCCCCTCCACCATGGCCTTGTGTTCCTTCGGAACGGTAATCACATTGCCCTTGGCAGGATCCAGCTTACCGCTGTATTTCACACCGGCATCCTCCAAAGCCTGAATGATGGCATCCACCGCCGCTGCATCTACACGCACATAAGCCTTGTCGGGAATATCCCGGTATGGCGCATTGCCAATAATCGTGATCTCCGGTTGTGGCTTCTGCTTATGTGGCGGCTGTTCTCCGGTTGCTTGTCCTGCTGCCTTCTTTAGTTCCATCAGCTGCTGCAGATACTCTCTGGATACCGTAAACACATCCCCTCGGGCATCACCGACCTTGCAGCAGTATGGGATATTCTGTTCCTCCAAGCCTTGCATAACGGCCGCCGTCTGCTCTGCAGCAACTACCACAAATGCCTTGTCCGGAATATCCCGGTAGGCGGTGTTACCAAGAAATGCTTTTTTGGGTGATTTCTCCTCAGCCGACTGTGCCATATGTGGCACATCTTCCTGCGGAACCTGTGTCGCAGCCGAAACAACAACCGCTGCCTGCAATTGCTTCAGTATCTCGGCAGAGTCGTTGGCTGTAACGGCAAAAGTTTCATCCGATGCAAGGAAATCTCTTGCCACAGTCATAAAAAAACGATCTGTGATATCACACGATATCTGATCCGCTGCCATGTGCAAATGCTCCATGGGATCGGGCTTTGTAAATGCTTCACGGATCTGTGCAAAGGTCAGATCATTGCAAACGATCTGGCCACCTGCGTTGCTGTCGGGATTGTAGTACATCCAGCGCACTGTCTCTGTTGTCGGATCCACATAAAACTTATCTGCATCCAGCTGTTCCACTTGGGTGCGTACCGTTTCGATTCTGTAATTGGCAGTTTCCTTCATGCAGGATCCGATGTCCTCCATGGATGACCATTCCCCATTGTCCATCCAGACACTGTACATGGTATCCAGCAAATTCGGATCCGTCATAAGTGCATTTTCCTGTGTCTCCGTGAGCTGCAGATCATCCATATAGTTCTGTATATAGAAAACAAAGTCGTTTTTGGTGCTGATTTCATGACTGGCAGCAACAATCTGGTCAGCCGAATACTGCTTTACAAATTCCGTAAAGATTTCATGCTCCTTCACGGCATTGTGTTCAATCATCACTCGTCTCAAATCCTGTGTTTCGCTCACAGCAGACCCTTGTTGTGCCATATGTGGCACATTTTCCTGCTGTGCTGCCTGTGCAAGCTCCTGATACCGCGCACTGACCTTTTGTATCAGATCATTGGCGGTTTTCTGGATGGTATCCAGTGATTGATGCAGCTCCGGCAGATCGGCACCGGAACTCCATGATGCCAGATATGCAAAGGAATAATCGCTGGTATCAATCCCAAAGTGATCGCTGACGATGAACGCCACCGACTCTGCCTCTACTTCCATTGTCATCCGTGATTTCTCAGCGGCCTCCTCTGCATCTTTGTTATGCAGAACGGAATGTGCCAATTCATGCAGCACCGTCTTGATAGACTGCACCTCACTGATATCATCGCGCACATGGATGCTGTGATCCGATGGAGAATAATAACCCTTGGCCTCATTTCCTGCCGGAAATGTCTCTACCGTGATCGGTGCTTCAGATGTATCCCGAATGGCCTGAAACAGCATCTCATACTGTTCTACGCCGCCATCCAGCTCTGTTGCCAGTTCCGGCAACGGCTTGCCGGAGGTCTGGGAAACATCAAACACCGTGGTTACACGAAATGACAGGCGTTTCTCGGTTACTTCTTCGGTCACCGGCTTGCCGTCAGAAGAATAAAGCAGATTGCCATTGGAATCCCTTTTCTGCTTCTCCACCTGTTCTTCATACGGTACTGGTGCAAAGATACGAATGCCTTTTTCGCCACGCCCGACTTGTCGTTCAAACTTCTTCTGCCATGCCTGATAGCCGGCTACCAATGTGGCATCCGGCTTCTGCATAGCAATCAACAGGCAATTGCGGAAGCTGTAACTATGAAACTTAGACATGGTACGGAGATATGTGCGGTATTTATCGGACTGCATAAACTCCTTTGTACCGGCCTCGATCTTCTTTGCCAGCTCCTCCACCTTTTCCCTTTGTGTCGGATACTTCGGTTCAGCCAGTCCGCATTTCCCCCTTCATTTGAAAGAGATCCGCTGCTTCCTGCTCGATCAGCTCTCGCATAAATGTATCCCGATCTGTTGTGTCATCCACCGGGTAGTAATGAAACCGATCCGGCCGTTCATCCAGCAGATAACGCTGACCGTTCTCATAAATGGTATCTGCGTACCACTTGCCATCTTCCTTGCAAAGCACCTCTCGGATGCCGTTTTCATTGATTCGTTCAGTCATAATAATCATCCTTTCCGATGTACCATTTATGCCGCATAGGACACATCACTTCAAACGCAGCAAGCCGCGTTTTTCTTTTTTGGGGGCAGCATCTAAAAATCCACGCAGCAGATGCTCATACACTGCAAGATTCTCGGCGCAAGGTGTCAGCCAATCCTCGCTGCAGTGCAGCCGATACGCCACACAGCCGGACTTAATCAGCTGCTTGCTGTAGCCGATGAACTTCGCCCTCGATACTCGGGGGAAGCAGTATGCGATATCCCGGATATATGGAACATTGGGATAGTTGATGTACTTGATCGTGGTTGCAATGTCCCATTCGGCAGCGGAGCAAAGCATCAGCTTTACATCCATGCTGCCATAGGCTTCACGCTGATGCTCCCTCAGAAAAGAAAAATCACAGATGGTGCAGTCATGCTGTTCCTTGGCTTTGTCCATGCACTCGATGGGGCAAATATCAATGCCATGCACCTGCAATCCCTGTTCGATCCGTTCCGGTGCCAGCTTGTGAAATGCTGCAAGGTTGCGGTATGTTTCCATATCGGAAAGCACAATGCAGACGGTTTTCTTTTTCCGTTGCAGTAGGGTTGCGATCTCAAAAGCTGTATGCGTACAGCCGTTATGATGTTGCAGTTGTGCAATACCAAAGGTCACGGAAGCCTTGCC
>JAFXJT010000040.1 GCA_017532085.1 Oscillospiraceae bacterium
ATAATAAGTTTCCTCCTTAATTTTGCTGCGAGCATTTTGCTGCGTTTCGCAGCTTTGAAATTGTGCTGCATTTGTGCAGCATTGTATTTCGCTGCGGGTTACGCAGCACCGCACAGCCGATGTATCGTGCTGACGGTTATCAACATAAGCTGCAGGCGATGGATAACGGGGTGTCAGGCTTCCTCATTACGCACCTCTGCCGCCATGTTTTCATACTACAAATATACACGAATTGCGACGAAAAGTCAATCTGAAAAACCGTTTTGTCATCATATTTGTCAATAACGCACAAATATATTTCTGAAATCCTACTATAGATCTGTGCGTTGTGTCGTTTCTAAGGCGGATTTTATTGCATTTTATTCTAAAATAGTTACAATTCGGTTACAAAACAACGGCCTGTTTTCCCAGTTTTTTCCGGTTGCTCTTGCATTTTATGCTCTCTTGCTGTATGATATACTATATAAATTGAAAAGGAGTGTGACGTCTATGGCACATTTTCCGTTTAGCGAGCGGCCTGATCTGCTTGTTTTCACCTGCACCCATGTGCTGGAGGAGGGCAGACCCGTCACTTTGGTTTGTCATCATTTCAGCGATAATGCATGGGAATTCCTTTGTGACTGTGCACATACCGATGAAGAGGCTCTTGTGATTAGTATCGGAGAGCTTTGCAAAATGGATCCTGCTTTGCATCTGCTGAGCGATCTTCCTGTTGGCGCCTGTGCGGTTCGGGAAAGCCCGGCACATGCGTGGCAATACGGCAGAATCGACGGTGAGGATTTTTATCCCGCTGCGGAATCACGGATGAAATGATTCTTGCGAAATGGTGTCGCTGTTGACATATAGATGTTGTTTGAGCACTTCTTCAAAATAGACACCCGAAAGGGATTCGATATACATCAATTCGTAAACATTGGTATAATAATGAATCAGCTCCCGCAATGCAATAATCTGATCGGCAAGCTCCTGTGACATCCCTTGGATGCGCAGGAGTTCTTCTTTTGTCACCTGATTCAGATCATATCTGCCGGCCGGAATGACGATGGGGGCATCGGTGGATGGGGCAGATAATTGTTCATTCGGGATTTCGAATTCGGCAAGCAGCTGATCGAGCAATACAGGACCGACACCATCGATCTCAAGAAGCTGAGAGCGATGGGTAAAGCCTCCCAATTGGCTGCGATATGCGATGATTCGGTTAGCGAGCACTTCGCCGATGCCTGCAACGCGGGTCAGCTCATCGGCGGCAGCGGTATTCAGATTGTGATTGACATCGGGTGTTGTACTCATAGAATTGCTGTCGGCTGTGGTATCCGTTGGGATCACGGGTGGAGCGGTTGTAACGGTATCGGTAGAAGGTTTTGTGGAGGGCGGCAGTGGAATATTGGGTGTCAGATAGGATTGTGTTATCATGGCGGCGATCAATATGAGAGAGATCCCTGTCAGCCAGAGCCAGCTATGAGAAGAATGTTTCATAGCAACCCTGCTTTCTGATATTGCATGCGGCATCATCCCCGCCCGGTTTCGAGGCAAGATCCAGCACCAGCACCTCGGGATGAAGCAATCCGAGTCGATGGGCATCCAGAACAAGAGCCGGAACGGTATTGATGATCAGACGAAAATACGGCAGTTCGGATTCGAGTGAAGAAAAAGAAATGGCACGGCAGCCGTTTACTTTGCTCCGTGCCATGTTATAAAAGGAAACACTGTAATGATTGGGCGATCAGTCTCGCCAGCGGCGTCGGAATGCCAAACAGGTGACGTTTTCAGCCTTTTTGAATTGTTTGGAAAAATAGCTTTGATCATTAAAGCCACAAAGCTCAGAGATTTCCTCTACGGATTTGTCGGTAAAGCGCAGCAGACGCTTTGCATAGTTGATCCGCAGTCCGATGATATGCTGGAAGATGGTTTCGCCATATGCTCGTTTGAATTCACGGGTCAGATAATACTTGCTGATGTAGAAGCGATGAGAAAGGTCATCCAGACTGATCTCGGCGGTGAAATTGGCATCCACATAGGCAAGCACGGTTTTGAGCTTGGCTTGCAATGCCGTATCATCTTCCTCGCTGATGCTGTTGACAGTCAGCAGCATAGTCAATAGGTTGGAAAGCAAACCGGAGGTAAGAATCTCGGTATCGGCATAGGTTTCCGTATTCAGACGCAGAAGCTCCTGCAGCAGCGAAATGAATTTGGCGTTGCTCACCGGACGAAATACGGGCGGAAGCTGTGCCATAAACAGCTTATAGTATTCTTCCGAGGTGCAGCCGTTGAAATGCACCCATATAATTTCCCACGGCTTATCCAGATCGCTCTGATAGGAATGGGGTGCACGGCAGTCGATAAAGAAGCAGTCACCGCATTCGAGCGAATACGTCTGACCGTTATAGACCAGCGTGCCTTTTCCGTCCAGTACAATATTAAACAGAAAAGACTGCAGATTCTGGCGGCTGGTCTGGTGACTGCTGCCTGCCCTCAGATGACCGCACTCCTGCAAATAGAAGAAGGCGCGGCGAGCTGTGGCGCTGGGTGTTTTCATCACCCTGTTATCCAGTGGATTGGCATTGATTTCCTGTGGCATATTGCCCTCCTCTCGTGCAGCATTTTGCAAAAAAATGCCGGCACATATATTGAAATAGTAACCCCCTACTTTCTATTATACATGTTTTTTTTAGAAGTTTCAAGTCGCTTTTGGTAGAATATTGCGACAATTTTTTGTGCAACTTCACAAAAATGTTTTAAAATACAGCGCGAGCATGGTGCATCCGGGAGGAGGCAGCCAAGGGAGATAGGAAAACGTCCGGAGGGAAATGCAATTCCTCCGGACGTTTTGCAGCGTTATTCTGTGTACAGCATATTGGGCAACGGCATTTCCGAGAATACCCATCCCTCTTTGTTCCACAAATCGGGTTGAGATTCGTTTATCATACCCTCAGGCAACACTTCTTCATAAAACTCCTCATAGAAGTCTTCATAGTGTTCCTGAGGCGTATAGGTGACCTTGTTCAACATAATGAAGCTGATTGACAGACCTATCACGACAAACAAGCCCAGAATCACTACTACTGCGATCAATGCGATCAGCACGACAGGGGATTTTTTGGAAGCGGATTTCGGCAAAGTGCTGCGGGCAGCATCGGAAATCTGGTTGCCGCAGCAAGGGCAGACCTGCCATCCGGGCTCCAAACTGTTGCCGCATTGTTCGCATTGTGCACGCAGATTATATCCGCAGTGAGGACAGATTGCATAGGCTTCGGTGACAGGCTGGGCGCAGGACGGGCATTGCAGATCGGGATGATTGCTGCGCATGATCAGATAAATAATCAGACCGATGAAGCCGGGAGCAAAAATAGCAATGACCGTCCAAAGCACGGCATCCATATTGCGCTTTTTGGCATCCTTGTAGACAAATACGCCAATCAGAATTGGCAGCAAAAGAGAAAAAAGGAAGCACATTACAAATAAAATAGAAAAAATACTGAATCCAAGTTCCATAAAAACAACTCCTTATCATATGGATTTATGGTTGATCGATGACTTGCTGTTGCGAAGCAGGGGCGTGCCATAGCGGGTAAATGCCCAATAGATTAATGTGGCACCCACAACCGTATACAGGATCGCAATGATCGGCAGGATAGAAAACAGAGGCGCATAATACAAAGAGAATGCGGTGAAGATGACCAAGGTCAGAATCATAATGGCAGCACAGCTTAGCAATATCCGAATGGTCCGGCGGAGCTGTCGTTGCTCGTGGATCAATCGGAGACGGGCTTCGGTAAGCTGAGGCGGCTCTTTCTGATTAAAATTGTAGATTGGGTTCATGTTCCAGCTCCTTTCTCAGCAGTATTCTTGCGTTATGCAGCCGTGATTTTAAGGTGCCCTGAGGGATGCGCAAGGCGGCAGCGGCTTGCTTCAAATCCAGTTCGTGAAAATAGAACAGGATAACGGCGGTGCGCAGCTTTAAGGGTAATTTGTCAATGGCTTCATGGAGTGCTGCATAATCGGGTGGGTTCTTTTCCGGGATCTGTTCCAGGAAAGCGGAATTCTCATCACCATCCGCAAACTCCTTTCGGGCAGGCTCGGTTTTCTGATGCCGAAGCTGATCCCGATACAGGTTGACGCAGATGCGGGTGAGCCATGGTTCAAAGGGACGATCAGCATGGTATCGATGGAATGTTTCCAGCACTCTGAGCCATGTTTCCTGATACAAATCCTCGGCATTCTGCGGATTGCCGCAAAGTGTTATGCACAATCCGAACAGTCGTTTTCCGTAGGTCTGTATGTAGGAATCCAGCACAGTATCAGCTCCTTTCATAAACATATACGATACCGAAAGCCGAAAGGTTCATTTTGATCGAAAAATATTTCGATCAACGGACAACAATTTTTGATCAGCAAGCAAAGCGGTCATATGGCGCAAAATCCGGAGTGTGGTTTGCGTGTTTTTGGGGGGATTGCGATTTAGCGATCAATCTTTCAAGAAACACAAAGCGATTCTTGACGTGACCGTCAAAAATCGCTTTCGCATACTGTAAAATGGTGCTGATGGATACTATTATAATGGATATCGGATGATTAGAGGATGAAGCCTGCGTTTTTCAGCAGGATTCTTGCTGAATCCAGAGAATCGATACCGTTACGATTCTTGATGGGAGCGAATTCCGCCTCTCTGACGATTTCATAGGGCAAACAGCTTTGCTGAAAATGCACCATATCCAACACTAAGGTTTCATATTTATAACCATTAGGCTGTGCAGGGGAAACGGGATTGCCCGCAGCATCGAGACAGGGGATGGTTTTGGCGGCCCGATGGATCGGGAGCTGTGCATCACGAAATGTCATCAGCTGCGATACAGAAAACAGATAGTTGAGGATGACGCCATAGCGATAGCTGAGCAGACCGTTTTCCTCACGTGCAGTACGGATTTCATCGGTCATTTCGTAATATTCTACGATGGAAGGTCTGCCGTCTTCCAAGCAGAGCACACCGACTCGCTCATCGGGAGCCGCTTTTGCAACAACCTTTGCACCGCTTTCGCATCCGCTTTTGATCACAGCACCGATGAATTTCGGATCTGCAATTTGTTGCAGGGCGTTATCCACGGCGAAAACATTCAACCAACGGATACCACGCCGTTCCAGCTCCGACAGAAGACCTGCCTTTTCCATGGATAGGAACCATCCGCCGTTGCCGTTGGGGGATTCTGCCACATAGCCCGGTGCAGCAAGCAAAGCTTTTCCGTCAAAATCAGTACACACAGCCATCTCCTGACGGAATAAAATCACATCCTCTTCGGGATAATCAAAATAATGATGTTCCTGCAAAAACTGCAACGTGGCATCATAATTGAATTTGCTGGTCATGATAAAGATCGGGATACTGCGGCCTGCCATTGCGGCATGACGCTTCAGATTGGCAAAATGCAAGCTGAACAAAGTGACTTCACGGGTTTCACCGATATTGACACAGCCTTTTGGGATATCAAAGCCCAATCGGGTACCTTGTCCGCCTGCCAGCAGTACAGCGCCAACCTCTCCGCGGCGCAGTGCTTTTAATCCGAGTATTTCATGCTCCCTTGCAAATTGTGCGGCTTTCTCAATGCTCATGCCCTGTAATGGAGCAAAGGTACCGCGGGCGGTATTTTCATTGCTGGCAGCATATACCGGAATGGAAAAATCCAAAGCTGCGATCTGTTCGCAGAGGGCTTGTTGCTCCTGTTCGGAAAGTGTATCATAAAACGCAAGCAAATGCGTTTGTTGATAGTGTTCCAGAATGGGTCGGATTTGGTCGGGATTCATGGTAACGCTCCTCAAAAGAAATAGTACGCTAAGGGATCAGTAATCGCCGGAGGTATCCTCCAGCAGCAGAATTTCAATTTCAAAATAGGTGATTTTCTCGTCCTTGCCGATACGGGCACAGCGAGCAGTGACAGTATCGCCGCCCCGTTTGTCTTTCAGCGCAGCATCCAGATCGGCATAATCGGCGACGGGAATCCCGTTCATTTCCACAATGAAATCACCGGCTTCCAGTGCGGTATCGGCAATGGGAGCATCCTCATCAATGGCCATGATATAAATGCCTTTTTCTTTCAGCTCATCGGGCAAAGTCAGTCCGGTAGCCGCTTCAATGATGGAGGACTCATAGAACTGGATGCCGACTCTGACACGACCGCTGACATAGCCTTGAGAGATCAGTTCTTTGATGATGGGCAAAGCCTCGTTGATGGTAATGGCAAAGCCAAGACCTTCATAGGGGCTTGCTTCAAACAGACCGCCGGCTACATATTTGGAGGAGGTAATGCCAATTACCTGTCCATACAGATTGACCAATGCGCCGCCGGAATTACCGGGGCTGATAGCGGCATCCGTTTGCAGGCAGTCCATTTCAAAGGTATTGGATTCGGCACGTACCTTACGATGCAGACCGGAAATGATGCCGGTGGAAATGGAGCCGGTCAGTCCGGCAGGATTGCCCAGAGCGCATACCTGCTCACCGAGCACGGTTTCATCGGAATTGCCCAGCACAGCAGGTGTCAGATGATCAGCGTTAATTTTGAGCACTGCAATATCGGTTTTGGAATCATAGCCTACACAAATGCCATCCACAGTGCGTTCATCGTGCAGGGTAACCGCAAAGGAATTTCCGCCGATGACGACGTGGGCATTGGTGACCAGATAGCCATCCTCACTCAGCAGAATGCCGGAGCCGCTGCCGATGGTTTTACTGTCCGAATAGGTGTATATTTCCACAATACTGGGCATCACGGTTGCGGCAATGCCTTCGATGGTATATTTCCCATTTTCGTCCATATAGGCATCATTGGTTTCGGGTTTATGCTGCTGTCCGATATGGATCTCCGTGATATCTCCTGCCACATAGCCGCCGGATTGAGATCCTTTTCGGATATCCCACACGATACAGAATACAGAAAACGCTACAATTGCCACAAACAGCAGGATTAACAGGATGCGGCTCTGCATGGGAACGGTATTGGGTTCGTTAGGCTGCAATGCCGGTGCGGGGTTGGTGTAGTTTCCGTATTGTGAGACAGGCGGTGCCATGGGTGAAGGATTTGTCAATGGCGGTGCAGTCTGCTGAAAAGCAGGTGCCGTAATGGGAGACTGTTGATCGCTCGGTTCGACAGCGGAATCCTCCGAGGATGTGGTTTCGGCAGAGGGTACTTCCGGAAGGATCGGTGCAGAGGACTGTTCTTTCAACAGCGCATCAGTGGGCTCTTCGGGAGCAGGCACCTCAGAAGCAGGTTCTTCTGCGACAGGCTTTTCAGTGATAGGCTCTTCAGAAACCGTCGGCTCGACGGTTTGCGTGATTGGCTGGGAATCGCCGGAGACAGTCGGGATGGGGTCCGGCAGTGTAACAGGAGTCTGTTCTTCAGGACTCATGGGTGTTTCATTCATGGGTTTGCCCTTTCTTGGGATGGTTTTGGGGAGATCGTTTTTTTCGTGTACCGTTCAGTGCATCGGCTGTATCAGCAGGCGTGGCTGCTTGCTTCAACGGCAGAGAGATCACGAATTCCGTGTACTCCTGCGGTACACTTTTTACTGTGACGGTACCGTTATGCAGGTGAATGATCCGGCTGACAATGGAAAGTCCCAGACCAACACCGGTTGTATCTTTTCCACGGGAAGCATCGGTTTTATAAAACCGTTCAAAAATATGAGAGATTTCCGTTTCTGTAAGGCCCTCACCGGTATTGCGCAGATGCAGCTCAGCGTGGGTATCATCGGTGAGAATCTTCAACGAGAGCAAACCGTCCTCGTTGACAAATTTGATTGCATTTTCGGTCAGATTATAAAAGACCTGCTGCATCAGATCACGGTCAGCCTCAATATAGGTGGGCGGTGCAGATTCCAGACCTTCCACGGAAAGATTCTTGGCGCTTGCTTTCTGCTCAAAGAGCAGCAAGGTTTGTACGATGAGTTTGGTAACGTCAAATCGCACGAAATTAGGTGCCAGCGTTCCTTCTTCGAATTTTGAGATGTTCAGCATGGAATGGACCAGACGACTCATGCGCTGCACTTCAGAGGATACCACCCGCAGATATTCCTTTGCGTTTTCCGGCGGGATGGCACCATCGAGAATACCGTCTACAAAGCCGCCGATGGTTGTCATGGGTGTTTTCAGCTCATGAGAGACATTTGAAACGAAATTTTTGCGGCTGCGTTCGTTTCGGTCAATGAAATCCGCCATACGATTGAGCGTAGCTGCCAGATAATCCAGTTCCGTATCGCCATGGGGCTGTAAACGCACAGAAAAATCACCTTTGGCATAGGCTTCGGCAGCCTTGGTAATATTCTGCATCGGGGTTAGCAATTGTTTGGTATTCAGATAAAACAGCGGCGCAGCAACCAGCGCAATGATCAATATGGTGATGGCGAGCACGCCAAACAAATTCTGCGAAAACTCATCCAGCTTGCCGATGGGATAGAG
The DNA here is from genome assembly GCA_017532085.1 of Oscillospiraceae bacterium. Lineage (GTDB taxonomy): Bacteria > Bacillota > Clostridia > Oscillospirales > Ruminococcaceae > Firm-04. The sequence goes on from JAFXJT010000040.1 coordinate 8,447, forward strand.
CATCATAAAATAGTAGGTGTCATTCTCCAGAGGAATGGCTTCTACATATCGTGCAGCAGGCTGTGAAAGTGCATTCTGCACCCCTTCGAATTGGCAATAGGGTTCACGATCCGCCTCTCTTTGAAGGGCTTCGGTCAGATGCATGGGCGTATTGGAAAAATCGGAGCGCACAATACATTCCCCGGCACCATCAAAGACATAGCAGTCAATGTTATAGGACAGCGTATAGCTTTGAAGATCGGTTTGCACCTGTTTGACAGGAAACGCATCTGATGTTTTCTGATCTTGTATCTGGTTGTGAATGCCGGTTAACAGCATCTGTGCAGCGTTGTTGATCTCATCTTTGATTTCATTTTCATGGTGACGATCCGCATAGATCATCACCGCAATACCGGTCACAGAGCAGGCGAAGATCAAAGCGATTGTGCAGAAGTAAAAGATTCGGCTGTAAACACTTTTCAGCATGGTGACGGCCTCCCGCATATGCGCAGAAGCAGAATATGGTTATTCTTCGCTGTCCGCAACATCGAATTTATAGCCTACGCCCCAGACAGTACGCAATGACCAGCGGTCAGAAACGCCCTCTAATTTTTCACGCAGACGTTTGATATGCACATCAATGGTACGGGAATCGCCGTAATATTCAAATCCCCACACCTCATCCAGCAGCTGGTCACGTGTATAGACTCTGTTGGGATTGGAAGCAAGGCAGAACAGCAGCTCCAGCTCTTTCGGCGGAGTATCCAGCACCTTGCCGTCCACCTTCAATTCATAACGGGTCATGTTGACAGAAAGCTTGTCATACCGTACTTCACGCACTTCGGTTTCGGCAGTGGTCTGTCCCACACGACGGAAAACCGCACGGATTCTTGCAACAACTTCCTTGGTATCAAAGGGCTTCACGATATAATCGTCAGCGCCCAGACCCAGTCCCAGCACCTTATCAAAGGTTTCGGATTTGGCGGTGATCATTATAATCGGCACATTGGATTTTTTACGGATCTCTCGGCATACCTGCCAGCCATCCATGCCGGGCAGCATGACATCCAGCAAAACGATATCCGGATGCAGGGCGTTGAACTTTACCACAGCCTCCTCGCCGTCATAGGAAAGCATAGTAGTATAGCCCTCTTTTTCCAGATATATGCGCAGCAGTTCGCAGATATTTTTGTCATCATCAACAATCAGTACTTTATCCATTGCCATAAGAGATTCCCTCCTGTTGCATAGATTTTTTGTATTACGCATGGTACAGCAGAAGAATTCCGCTGCAAAAAGATACATATATACATAATATAGTATACAATACTTTTCGGCTGTCAAAATGAACATTTCATGAACAAATAAAGAATAATCTGTGAATTTCTGAAATCTATAACCAAAGAACCATAACAAATGCGGTCTGCAAAAGTATACAATCGACTCTTGCAGGAACACATGAAATTGTGCAGGTCTACAAAATGTGGGAGAAGATGGAAAAAGTCCTTGATTTTTTCTGAAATGATGGTACAATAGACTTAGCACTCAAAGAGTCTGAGTGCTAAAAAGCAGCCGCACAAGTATGTGCTTGCTTTAGAAAACGCTGTACAGACAGCATGCTTTTGTCTGTACAATGATCGGAACAGGAGGAATTGTTATGACAATCAAACCTTTGGCTGACAGAGTCGTGATCAAGATGACTGAGGCGGAGGAGACCACCAAGGGCGGTATTATTCTGACCGCATCCGCACAGGAAAAGCCGCAGGTGGCAGAAGTTGTTGCAGTCGGTCCCGGCGGTATGGTGGACGGCAAGGAAGTTACTATGTACCTTAAGGTTGGCGATAGAGTGCTGCTGAGCAAGTATGCAGGCACTGAGGTAAAGTTGGATGGTGTACAGTATACTATCCTGAAGCAGTCGGATATTCTTGCTATTGTTGAGTAAGACGGATTGCACTTGCAGAAGCATTGTTATCATTTTTGTTATGTTAAGGAGTGTATTGTATTATGGCAAAGGATCTGAAGTACGGCGAGGACGCCCGTAAGGCACTGCAAGCCGGTATTGACAAGCTGGCAGATACCGTTAAGATTACCCTTGGCCCGAAGGGCAGAAATGTGGTGCTGGATAAGAAGTTCGGCGCTCCGCTGATCACCAACGACGGTGTGACCATCGCAAAGGAAATCGAGCTGGAGGATGCATTCGAGAATATGGGTGCACAGCTTGTCAAGGAAGTTTCCATTAAGACCAACGATGCTGCCGGTGATGGTACCACTACCGCTACTCTGCTGGCACAGGCAATCGTTCGTGAGGGTATGAAGAATATTGCAGCAGGTGCAAATCCCATGATTCTGAAGAAGGGTCTGGATGCAGCTGTCAAGACTGCTGTTGCCAATATTCAGGCGAATTCCAAGGCTGTGGATGGCAGTGCAGATATTGCTCGTGTTGCCACTATTTCTTCTGCCGATGCTAAGATCGGTGAGCTGATTGCCGAGGCAATGGAGAAGGTTTCCAAAGATGGCGTAATCACCATTGAGGAATCCAAAACTGCCGAGACCTACAGCGAAGTTGTGGAGGGTATGCAGTTTGACCGCGGCTATGTGAGCCCCTACATGGTAACCGATACCGATAAGATGGAAGCGGTTTATGATGATGCATTCCTGCTCATTACCGATAAAAAGATTTCCAGCATCCAGGAGCTGCTGCCTCTGCTGGAGCAGATCGTGCAGACCGGCAAGCGTCTTGTCATTATCGCTGAAGATATTGAGGGTGAGGCTCTGACCACACTGATCCTTAACAATCTCCGCGGCACCTTCAAGTGTGCAGCCATCAAGGCTCCGGGCTTTGGTGACAGACGTAAGGAGATGCTCAAGGATATTGCTACACTGACCGGCGGTGAGGTGATTACCGCTGATTTGGGTCTGGAGCTGAAGGATACCCAATTGATGCAGCTTGGCCGTGCTCGTCAGGTTGTAATTCAGAAGGAGAACACCATCATCGTGGATGGTGCAGGCGCATCCGATGCCATCGCTGCACGTGTTGCACAAATCCGTGCAGAGATCGAGAATTCCACTTCTGATTTCGATCGTGAAAAGCTGCAGGAGCGTCTTGCAAAGCTGGTAGGCGGCGTTGCTGTGATCAAGGTTGGTGCTCCGACTGAGATCGAAATGAAGGAAAAGAAGCTGCGTGTGGAGGATGCTCTGGCTGCAACAAAGGCTGCTGTTGAGGAAGGCATTGTTGCCGGCGGCGGTGTGGCACTGTTGAATGCTGCTAAGGCTGTTTCCGAGTTGGTTGCTACACTTTCCGGCGATGAAAAGACCGGTGCTGCCATCATTCTGCGGGCACTGGAGGAGCCGATCCGTCAGATCGCTGCCAATGCAGGTCTGGAAGGCTCTGTGATCATCGAGAACATTCGTCGTGCCGACAAGAACGGCTATGGCTTCGATGCATACAATGAGACCTATGTGGATATGCTCACAGCAGGTATCGTTGATCCTACCAAGGTAACTCGCTCCGCACTGGAGAATGCAGCTTCTGTTGCTGCTATGGTACTCACCACGGAAAGCCTTGTTACCGATATCAAGGAGCCGGCTCCTGCTGCACCTGCAATGCCCGGCGGCGGTATGGATTATTGATCTGAGCTTTCATACAGTCAATACGCACAGATTGCACCATTGCAATTTGTGCGTATTTTTGTTTGTGCGTATTCTTGACAGTGTCTGTGCAATCTGTTATACTATATAGAGTGTTGCCAAAAGGCGATCACGGAAAAAGAAACAATAGGAGCACTTATGGTTGATATGTCGGATATGCGTATCTTCGAGCTGGAAGAACGACTGGATGCACTGGAAGAACTGTGTCAAAAGCTTTCTGCGCAAATGGAACGGATAGAAGCAGGGATGCAGATCATTCAGAAATCCGATGCAGCCCAGCAGCTGGCGCTGCATACCATGCAGACATCGCTGAATACGCTGCAGATTTCCTGCCAGACCATGCGCATGGAGATCAATGAAATATCGGAAGATATTGATGAAGCCATTGATGACCTCAATGTGCTGTCTGATGAGCTGGATGCGTTTCGAGGCATGGATGCCTCGGAGGATTTCGACTGAATTCGCACCAAATCCAAAGACAGTGCATATTCTGTAAGGCAGATGCTTTCGCTGCATCTGTAATCCAAACAGAAATGAGGAGTCTTTATGATCATTGATGCAAGTGTAAGCCGAAATGGATATTATGGATGTGGCTGCGGCTGCGGCTGTGGTGTTTCTTCCTATCCTGCCGGTATGGCCGCCAATGTATCTGTTCCCATGTGTACAGCATATCCGTCATGTGCCGCCTATCCGAGCTGCTGCGCGTGTCCCTCTGTGCCGATGAATGCGGGATCTGCCATTACCAATCAGCAAACGGCAGCAGTAGCAGCGGTAACAGTGGGTGCTTCTGTTCCCTTTGACAGCACCAGCCGAGTGTTTGGCAATGATCTTGCATATGACAGCACGAACAATGCCATCGTAATCAATACAGCAGGCACCTATTATTTTGCATGGAATGTGCTTGCAGAGCCTGCTGAGGTTGGGACGGATGTTTTGTTTACGCTGCAGACACTGGATGGCAGCAGTGTGCTTGCCTATTCCGGCGCAGACATTACCACGGCAGAGGGCGGAAGTGTGCTGGTGAGCGGCAATACAGTAGCAGCACTGCCTGTCGGCACCAGAGTGGTGCTTGTGAATACGGGTACCACAGCAGTGGCATTGCCTGAGGCAGGAACTGCACCGCAGGCTTTTGTAGCAGAAATGACAGTCGTCAGAATTGCCTAAAAAGGCATAGAAGTGTTCGGTATTCATGCGGCAGCTCGTGACAGAGTTGCCGCATACCGTATGCATTTTGATAGACAAGAATTGCAGAAAGGATGTTTTCTATATGGAGGGAAAAGAAAAGAAGAGTGGGTTCAGTTCCAAAATCGGATTTGTGCTGGCAGCAGCAGGCTCAGCAGTGGGTCTGGGTAATCTATGGCGATTTCCCTATCTGGCAGCACAGTATGGCGGCGGTATTTTTTTGCTGGTCTATTTGCTGTTGGCAGTGACCTTTGGATTTGCGTTGATGGTCACAGAGATTGCCTTGGGACGTAAAACCGGAAAGAGTGTCATCGGTGCATTTTCGGAGCTGCATCCGAAATTTTCGGCATTGGGTTGGGTTGCTGCGGCGGTGCCGCTGATTATCTTCCCGTATTATTGTGTCATTGGCGGATGGGTGATCAAATATCTTTGGGTATATTTGGTAGGACAAGGCGCATCTGCAGCGGATGACGGTACTTATTTCAGCGGATTCATCGGAAATCTGGGGCCATCGGCGTTTTTCATGTTTTTGTTTATGGCGATTACCGCATTGGTGGTGATGTTGGGAGTAGAAAAAGGAATTGAAAAGGTCAGCAAGATTATGATGCCGATTTTGCTGCTGATTTCTGTTGTGATTGCAGGCTATGTTTTGACCATTGACGGCGCAATGGCAGGTCTGATCTATTATATCAAACCGGATTTTGGAAATTTCTCCATCAAAACATTGATCGCAGCCATGGGACAACTGTTTTATTCTATGTCACTGGCAATGGGAATTCTGTTTACCTATGGTTCCTATATGCGCAAAGAGGACGATCTGGAAAGCTCGGTCAGGCATATTGAGTTATTTGATACAGGCGTTGCATTTCTTGCCGGTCTGATGATCATACCGGCAGTGTTTGCTTTTTCCGGCGGAGATGAATCCGCATTGGGAACAGGTCCGAGCCTGATGTTCATTACCTTGCCGAATGTCTTTGAATCCATGGCGCAGGGCAGACTCATTGGCATTATCTTTTTCATATTGGTCATGCTTGCTGCGTTGACTTCATCGATTTCTTTGATGGAAACTTTGGTTTCGGTTTTGTGCGAGCGTACAAAAATGAAACGGATTCCCGCCTGTCTGGTTGTATTTGCTGTTTCTATGGGATTGGCGATGCTGTCGGTGCTGGGATACAGCAGCTGGTCTCATGTAACGATCATGGGCAGACAGATCCTTGATTTCTTTGATTTTATCAGCAACAATGTGATTATGCCGCTGGTAGCGTTGGCAACCTGTGTTTTGGTGGCATATGTTCTGGGTACCAAAACCGTTGAGGAGGAAGTGGAGCAGCAGAATCATACCTTCAAGGCAAAAAAGCTGTACCGAATTGTAGTCAGATATATTGCGCCGGTGATTTTGTTGATGATCTTTGTGTCCTCACTGTTGGGGGTAGTCTGACCGAAGCGTTTGTTTTTCCATAGAAAAAGCACCGTATTTTCCCGAGAAACGGAGAAATACGGTGCTTTTGTGTTTTCAGCGGGCTTCTTTGGCTACCAATGTTACGTGGGCAGCCTTGGGGATGTGTTTGCTGTCATCCACGTCGAAGCTTACATAGTAATCATATGCTGCGAGATCCAGTTGCGTATCGGCAAAGCCATTCAGATCTTTATAGGAGAAATTCAGTTTTCCCTTTTCCCATATGATGTTTCCTTGACGGGTAATCGGATTGAACATCCCAATTTTACCCATCAATTGCACGGCTTCAAAGGGAATTCGCTGGGAAATGTGCTGTTTTAACTCCTCATCGGTGACACTGCCGGATAACAACTTACGTGCCAGACTGCTGAAAAAAGCATCAGCATCCTTGACGCTGAGATAGTTTTTTGCAATCTTTGCGGCGGCATCGGAATCGCCGGAAAGTGCTGCAAGCTGCATGTCATAGCCAAGTCTTGCGCCATACTCCAGCAAATATCCGTATTCTTCCAACATTTCATGGATCGGAGTAAGCTCGTTGATTTGTATGCAGAGCAAGAACATAGCATCCAGAATCTGTTCGGCAGGAGTAAGCCACTGCGTCAGCAATTGGCGGTATAGAGACAGCATCGCAGCGTAATTTTTCTGCTGCTGTGCAGCTTGCAATTCCGATTCGATTGACTGTTTTTGTTCTTGGAGCAGCGCACAATAGCTGGGCAGCATCTGATTTTCGGGAAGAAAATCCGTTGCGGCAACCGTATTGTTTGCTGTGATCTGAAGGACAGCCGTGCCTTGTGTTCCCAGCTTCATGTCAGAAAGATCATTAAGACAGTCATAATATATTCTTCCGCATTGGAGCTGCAAGCCATCGCAGCCCAGCGGAGAAACCACTTCTGCCGGTTGATGCACGGCACATATCTGCACGACACTGCAAGACAGCGCATCCTTGCGTTTGCTGTCGGCGGTGTTGTGATATACGCAGCGATACAATGCCTCTTGCTTCAGAATATCTTTTCGGCAGATCCAATTTCGAATCACAGGATCCTCTACGGTTCCCTCATAGCAGCGCACAGAATCATTCAGTGAAAAATAGACGCCATCCTGCACAGGACCGGTACAAACGCCCTTTTCCCAAGGCAGCATATCGCACAGTGCTTCTTCCATCAGCTGCACGCTGCGGATGCGTAAGCTTTCTCCGATTTTGCGCAGTGAGTACAAACAGGGAACCGTAATATGCTTGCCTTGCTTGAGCATCTGTGAAAGCTTAGGATCAGTCACATTATGAATGCGGAACGGAAGTTGACCGTTGATCTTTCCGCAAAGCCCGACCATGTGATATGAGGTGATCAGACCAACCAGCAGCAGATCCTTCAAAGAATCCAGCGGCAGACTTTGCTGCTGGCTGCCGATGGTAAGGGTCAGTGTGTGATCATCACAAGAAACAAAGGCGCCCACAAGGCGGGTATCCTCCTGATTCACTGCCACTACGGTTACGCCCGGCAGCAGTGAAAGTGTCTTGTAATCCTCAGAACGCAGCGGCTGCACTGCCGGAACAGAAGTTTCCGGGAGCTCAGGCTTTTGCAGTGTTTCCAGTACAATGACATTGGTAGCACGACGCATCATACCGTTTACATAGTTGAATGCGACTTTATAATGATAGCGATAAGTATCCAGTATCACATCATGATTGATGACATCTGCAAGTTCAAAAAAGATATCGCCGCGCTCAGCGCTGCCATATTGCATTTCGTGGCAGATATAGCCTGTTTTATATTTGGGTCGATACAGCATGATATAACCGGTCTCTTTATCTGCCAGATCCCGTGCCTCGTAATCGGGCGAAGGTGTTTCTGCGACCGGCAGCGATACGGCAGTTTCCTGCGGCGGCAGCATTACGGTAATATCCTCGGCGATATCCACATACATCTGCTTTTTCTTATTGAAGCGCTGTTCTTTGCCCTTATAGAAATAGACGGTTGCGCCTTGACAGATACGGGATTGTTCTTCAAAACTCATGGTGTGCGTCACAAAGCTGTATGTGTTTTCTTCGGCATCGGTGATCACACCAAAGCCGTTGGCGGGAATATACAATGTGACCCTGCCGCAGCGTTGACCGGCTAACAGAGGGGGCAGCAAATTGTTCTCTGATGTCTCGGCAGGAGTGGCTTGTGCAGTGTCTGCAGCGGATTCGTTGACAGAAGGCGTGTGCATACTGTTTGGCTGCTCTGTGAGCTTGCGAAGCAGATATTGATATTGCGCTTCGGCTGTGGCAGGAAGGCATTCGGCAGGTGATTGACCGATCAGCAGCAGATAATAAGCCATCATACCGTTGAGACAGGCCTTTTGAGACTCGCTGCAATTGACAGCGATGGCAGGCAGATACTGTGCGGTATTTGCCTGCACGGAAAGCTTTGCCAGCACTCGCAGCACATTAGGATCTTCATTGTATGCCGGCTGCCATTTCTGCTGACAGCATTGCAAGGCCAGCACAGCGGATTCTTCATCTCCTGCCAAAATGGCAACCTCACCGATCAGTGCCAGAAGGACTTCGGAAGCATAGTATTCTTCGGTAATCTGGATGAGTTCTGCCAGAATACGGGGCGTTCTCTGGAATTTTGCATCGAATTCTCGAATTTTCACAGCATTTTGCAGAGAATTGATCTTTCCGCTGCATTCGGAATGCAGCAAAGCATCTTCTTTGAGCATATGCTGCAAAGTCTGCAGGGTGTATTCTGTTTTTTCAATGGGTTCTGCCAAGGTCCGAAGCGTGATATTGGATAAAGCCGGCAAAGAGGCATGCGCATCGAGAGGCAGTGTCATTTCACAGATGCAATCGAAGGACAGGATTTCTAATGTCTGTGCAGATGTATGCAGCTGCAGTGTGGTATCATCCCATTCGGCAACGGTGCCTTGCAGTGTTCTGCCGCTTTGCGTGACAACAGAAACTTCTTGGTTTGTCTGCAGCTTTGCTGCAAACGGGTGGGGGAGCGGCATACAAAAGCTGTCAATCAATGCGGCATTCAGCGTTTGAATGGAGTCATCCGAACGTCTTACACAGATCAAATCACCGCAGTATTCCCAAACGATTCCGCGCAGAATCATTCCGTTATGCAGGATGAGCTCTGCGTTTGTGCCGACCGGGAATTGTTCTTGCATTCGTTTTGCAAGTTCTGACATAAAAATACCTCCTTCGGAATTTTTCATTTTATATTTTTTAAATTCTAAATCGTTCTGCAAAGCAGAAATTCACACCCATATTATATTGCATTTCGCCTCAATTGTCAAGGGAAAGGAATGTGGCTTTGGCACGAAAAAGCTGTCTGAGAAACCATGGTTTCTCAGACAGCAAAGGGAAGTTTGGAAGCGTTAGGGTGTCGGCGCAATACAGCTCAGAATCTCAGCGGGTGTCGGTGCAATATGGGTTGCTCCAGCGTTTTGCAGCTCTGCAAGCGAACCATAGCCGTACAATACGCCGATACTGGGAAGTCCGCATGCCGCTGCACCGAGAACATCATGACTTCTGTCACCGATCATCACAGCAGCGGTATGATCCGTGATTGCACATCGCTGCAGCGCACAAGTGATGACTTCTGTTTTGGTACGACGTGTGTGATCCAAAGCAGCACCGGTAATACAGTCAAAATAGTGGGCAAGGCCCAAATTTTCCAAAATCCGGATGGCAAAGGGTTCGGGTTTGCAGGTAGCAATCACCAATCGTTTTTGCATGGCTTGCAGCTGACGCAGCACATCCTCGATGCCGGCATATACGACGTTCAGATGGATGCCTATGTCTTTGTAATGTTCACGATAATACTGCACTGCCATTCGGCTTTGTTCTGTGGAAAAGCCGTAAATCTGTTCAAAAGATTCATGAAGCGGAGGACCGATAAAGCGGAGCAGCTTGGAATTGTCATAATCTTCAATGCCGAATTGTTTGAGTGAATGCCGTGCAGATGCCATGATTCCTTGTGCCGAATCGATGATTGTGCCATCTAAATCAAACAAAAGATTCTGATACATCTGAAGCCTCTTTTCGTAAAATTTTCCTGCGTATTATACCATGTTCCATGGCATTTGTCAATGCGTGCAGCACTGCTGTCTGTATTGCATACAGTGCGGATTTGTGGTATAATCAGTGATAACGATCACCCTGAATCCATCTGTCAAAACGAAAGGAACAAGATCATGTTGATTGATATTTCTCAGGAAGTATTCTCTTGTCAAGGATATCCCGATGATCCCATGCCGCATTGCCGACCTGTGATGCGAATGGTGCAGGGAGCCTCTTATAATCTGACGGCATTTTCCATGTGCGCCCATAACGGGACACATATTGATGCGCCCTTTCATTTTTTCAAAGAGGGAAAAACAGTGGAGCAGCTGGGCTTGCTTCCGTTTATCGGAGATTGCTATGTGGCAAGATATACGGGAGATATCACAGCGGAAGATGCTGTTTTCATTCTGGAAAAAGCGCAGAAATCCGGTGCAGCCGAGCGTATTCTATTGGCAGGTGATCTGACCGTAACGGCAGCTGCTGCCCGTGTGTTTGCAGATGCAGGCATTCTGCTGCTTGGCAATGAGGGACAGACAATCGGACCTGTCGAGGCACCTATGGAGGTGCATCTGATTCTGTTGGGCGCAGATGTGGTGCTGCTGGAGGGCATCGTACTGCAGCATGTACAGGAGGGACGCTATTTTCTGAGTGCTGCACCACTGAATCTGGCAGGCTGTGACGGCGCACCGTGCAGAGCCGTGCTGATAAAGCCGACCGCATAACAAAGACAAATGCAGCTTCCATTGGCAGCAGCGTTGGGATGATACTATAAAACAAAAGGAGTGTTCCGAACAAGAACACTCCTTTTTGCTTTGTATGACAGGGAGAAGCCTTATTGCCAGTAATCCACCTTGTGAGGTAGCTGAATATCCGAAGCTCGGAATGTTGGCTCTTTTCCTGCTTTGCGCTGGGCTTCATAATCTTTCAGAGTGCGGAAGGCGTATTTGCTCAGGAAGCAGATGACGGGAAGATTGATCAAAGTCATACCGCCCATAGTAATATCGGAAAGATTCCAGAGCAGATCGGCACTGAGTCCGGCACCAACGAAAATCACAAGAGATGCCAGAATACGATATACGAGCATAAAACGCTTTCCCGGTGCACGTCCAAGGAGATTGACAAAGCATTGATCCACATAAAAGAGATTGCCGAGCAGCGTAGTAAATGCAAACAGAATCATGGAAACGGTAATGAACAGCGGACCAAATTCTCCTAATACAGCACGCAAAGAAGCTTGAGTATACGGTGCACCGGAGAGCTCTGCTGACGGCTCCGCACCGGAGCACATACACATAAATGCGGTTGCGCTGCAAATTACAAGGGTATCGAGAAAGACGGAGAGCACCTGCACCAGACCCTGTTTGGCAGGATGTGTTACATCTGCAGATGCAGAAGCATTGGGGGCAGATCCCACACCTGCTTCATTGCTGAACAGACCACGTTTGATGCCATACATGATACAGGATCCGCTGAATCCGCCAAAGATTGCCTCAAAATCAAAGGCTTCACGGAAAATGGCTGCAAAAACAGAAGGCAGGCTTGTCAGATTCAGTAGGATGATAACCAGCGAAACAATAACATATGCCACACCCATGATAGGTACAAGGAAGGTGGTGGTCTTGATGATGCGGGAGCCGCCGCCGATGAGGCAATAGCCTATGACCACAGCCAGAATCAGTCCGATGATCCACGGAGACTTGTCAGCATCGTAGAAGGCATATGCCGAAAATGTGGATTGCAGATTATAGGAAGCCAGCATATTAAAGCCTACGCCATAAGTGAGAATCAGAAAAACAGTGAAAACCACTGAAAGAGGTCTGCATTTGAGCGCAGTCTCGATGTAATAGGCAGGACCGCCATAGCTGCCATTTTTACCACGCCGCTTGTAGATCTGTGCCAAGGTACTTTCTACAAATGCAGAAGCACTGCCGATGATCGCAATCAGCCACATCCAGAACACAGAGCCGAATCCACCCAGACACAATGCTGTGGATACGCCGATGATATTTCCTGTTCCCACGCGGGATGCGGTAGAGACCATCAATGCCTGAAAGGAGGAAACACCTTTTTTATCGCTGGGCTTTTCCGTCACTGCACGAAGCTGTTCTTTTAGCAAGCGAAACTGCACAAATCCGGTTTTCCATGTGAAAAACAGCCCGCCCAGCAAGAGAAGAAGAATCAGAATTTTGCTGTATAATGCATCGCTGATCCAGGCGATGACCGATTCGATGGTTCCCAACACATCCGTACTCCTTTGTTTTGGAATTCCTGTAACCATAGCAAAACAAACGAAATGCCCGCTCAGCCTTTTGCCGGATAGGGTGAGCGGCGCATTGAAAATGAATGAACGTGCGTTTTGCAATCTTGTTTTGCATATCACACTCATTATAACGTATTTTCGCTTTTGCGTCAATAGGCTTTACGCTCAAAGCCAAACAATAGAAAAACACGGAGCGCTCTGACAGCACGATACAAAACCTGCATCGGAAGCGGCAGAGGGGAGAAGCGCAATGTTATCCCTGTTGTTTATTTTTGTACAAATCGTTGTGCATAGGCACACCTGCGGCAGAGTGCTTCGGCTGCAGTGAAACGAGCAAATCCTTCTCGTATGGCTTCCGCACGCGGGGAAGCAAGAATGGAGGCGAGTGATGTGTGAAATACATTGCCTAACCGAATGACGCCGTCACTATCCAAACAGCATGGCACAACAGAGCCATCACATAAAATCCCGAAATGATCCCGCAAGCCATAGCAAAAGAAGCGATCGCCCTGTACAGGAGCATCCTGATCCGGCCAACCGAAACGATCCCCCCATTCCAGATGAAGCTTTTTTCGGATACGGATTCCCTTCGTATTTTCTGCCCATTCACCGTTCAGATGCGATCGTAAGAATGCGAGCGTTGTTTCATTTCTGCCGCAGTCGTATCCTCTGTTCCAAAGTCTCAGCACGACGATCACGTCTGCTGCGGATGCAGCTTCGGCAAATTCGATTACTTCACGCAGATAGTGTTCATAGGCTGTGTCGTCTTCCTCTTCGAAGCTATGCAGAGAAACGCTGACCTTATGAACCTTCGCAGCAATCAGATTGGCGCCATGCCGTTTCAGAAGTGTGCCGTTGGTGGTGATGACAGAACGGAAGCCTTTTTCGGATGCCATTTGCAAAAAACATGGCAGTTCCGGATGGGTCAGTGGTTCTCCCATCAGATGATAGTAAATATAATTCGTTTGCCCGATGAGCTGATCCAGTATATATGCAAATTCATGCCGTTCCATCGCTTTGGGCAATCGGGAATGCCCATGACAAAAGGAACAGTGCATATTGCAGATGTTGGTGATTTCTACATAAACCCGTGAATACATGGCGCCCCCTTCATAGTTGTCACAAAGCGGTGCTGTTTCTTCGCTTTTTCAGTCTGTGCAGCTATTTTGATTATATCACATTTGACGGTAAAATACAATATGGGCTTTCAGCGATCCATACAAAAAAGGTATTGTGCGCTTGCACTGTATTGCAGGATGATATGAGATATGCTATAATAAGAAAAACGGCTTGCATTCTATGCAAGATCAAAGAAAATGCCTGAAACGAGGAGAAAAACAATGATCAGACAAGTGATACATGACCCCATTTTTCTTGGCGTCAAATCCGAAGCAGCAACCAAAGAGGATCTGCCGTTGGCGCAGGATCTGTTGGATACCTTGATTGCCAACAGAGCAGGCTGTGTCGGCATGGCAGCCAATATGATTGGTGTTCGCAAGCGAATTATCGTATTGGTTCATCAAGGCACCTATATGACGATGTTCAACCCGAAGATTGTACAAAAATCCGGGGAATATGATGCGGAAGAAGGCTGTCTTTCTTTGTTGGGAGGTCCCAGAAAATGCAAGCGTTATCAGGTGATCAAGGTGCAGTGGCAAAATGCAGACTTCCAACTGCAGAGCAAAACCTTTGTAGGCTTTTCGGCACAGATTATTCAGCATGAGCTGGATCATTGCAATGGAATTCTGATTTGAGGATAGGAAACAATGAAAGCCACCCAATCTATGGGTGGCTTTGATTCATTTATTGATTGCGCAGCAGGGAAATGACATTCTGTTTTCGGATCAGAAGTGTCAGCAACAATGCAGAAATCCCCCAGAAAACCAAGATCAGTGCGGTGCAGCCCAGTGGGAGAAAACCAACTGTCATCTGACGGAAGCCGCCATCGGGATGAATGATCCGGACCAGATTTCCCACGATCCAGTGTTCCGTCAGCAGATAGCCTCCCAGCGCCACAAGCAGCGCACAGAGAGTCTGCATAGCCAGCTCAAGCATATGAATGCGCACCAATGTTTTGGGACGCACCCCCATTGCCTGCAGCATTCCCCAGTAGCCCATTTGTTTAGAGAATCCGAAAATCACGATGCGATGAATATTCAGCAGCATAGCAATCAGGATCATCAAAGCAGTCGGCAGCATTACCTGATTGGCAAATGCATACTGCTTTTCAAGATATTCATACTGCATAAAGGTCAGAGGAATACTCACTTGAAGTGCATCCTGCTGTTGAAAGATCTCCGCAATATGCCGAAGATCGGCATAGGAATCGGGATACAGGCTTATCACAGCATTATGCTCCGTACTGATGGTGCCAAGCTGCATGATACAGCAGGTGCTGTGGTTGGAAATGGTGAAAAAATCATTGTATATTATGCCGCTGACTGTCACATCGCTGAGCAGCATTTCATCCGCTTCCATACCGGCGAGGAACAGAGAGATGCGCTTTCCCACCAACTGTTCGGGCTGTAAGCCATATGCTTCGGCATAGCAGGCAGGAATCAGAAGCTCGCCGGTGTTCCGAGGCAGATGCCCCAGCATAAGCGGAGATTCTCTTCCGGTTCGCTGCTTATATTCCTGTAATTCATATTGTGTAATGATCTGATCTGCTTGTTCATAGCAGCGCAGATCAATATAATCACCGATTTCATAAAGCGTTCCTGTGTGGTTCAGAAAAGGATAGCTTTGTTCTCCGATGAAGATTACGGAATCCAGCAATGCTGCTGTCACGCCATGTTCCTCGCAGAATTCCAGCCAGGATTCGTCCTGATAAGGACAGGCATAGCGCACTGTTTCCCGAATCTGATATTGCTGTGTGACTGTCGCCTGCGTCTTATCCAGCACCTCGGCGGGGCCGCTGACTGTGATGCAGTTGGAGGCATAATAGCGCAAGGTGGTATCACGCAGCAGCTGCTTCAAGGCGGATATATAGCCAATGACTGTGATGAACAGATAGAGCGTAATCGTCAGTCCGAGAATAATCTGAAATGATATGCTTCGTTTGGAAAGGCAATTCAGCCATGCCAGTCGAAGCTGTTCCTGCAGACGCATAGCTTATCCCTCCCTTTCCGATTGCCGCAGCAGTGTGACTGCGTTGTATCGGCTCAGTTTGCGATACAGCAAGATAAACACCGGCAGACATACAAGAATGGCTCCGCTCCACCCAAGCAACAGCTCAGACAGGGCAGGATACAACTGTTGCACCGCAAGCTCCATATTAAAATAATTGTTCAGCAGGCGCACGGTATTCTGAATATACAGACGGCTGCACAGGCTGCTCAGCAGTATGGAGACGGTGATCAGACAAATCGAAATCGAACCATACAGCAGCAATATGGAGCGCACCGAAGCACCGAGGCATCGAAGCAGAGCAAAAAACCGCTGCCGATAATCCACGATCATACTATTCATGGCATACAGCACGATTGCGACACAAAGCAGCAGGATCACGCTGACCAGCCAAAATGTCAGCTGTATTGAGCGGATATTGCCATATAGGATATCTGCTTCTTCGAACCATGCACATTTTGCTTCACAGCCGAGTGTTTCCAGCTGCCGCATTCCCTTTTGACATTCGGCATAATTCGAAAAGGTGATGCGACAGGTTTGTCGTTTGGAGAGGCTGTTGTGTGTCATCAGCTGTTCTGCTGTGGCGGCATTGAGATAAAACAACGGATCGTCTTCTGTCTGCGCTGCAAATATGCCTGCGATCTGTAATGTCACCTGACCGGCATATGCGCCTTTCAATGTGATTGCCTCTCCCGCATGCACCTGCAAGTTCTGTGCCGCAGTATCAGAAATCCATATGATATCGGAAACATCCGTATTATCCGCTAGCCGCATACTGCGGCCTTCTGTAACGGAAAGCGTTTGATGCTGTTCCTTGATGCACACTGCAATACGACCGTTTTCTGCCATAAGCTGTTTTCCGTTATGCCGCAGCTGAATATCCGTAAGCAGCTGCTCCTCCGAAAGATAGGCGATCTCAGCATCCGCATAGGACAAATCGGACAGGATGTAAGCATTGCCGGAATATACAGAAGAAACTTCTGCGATATAGGGAATCCCGCTTGTTTCCTTTTCCAAATGATCGGTCATCTGTTCCGGAATATGTAAGGCATAGGAAAGCATACTCAGCATTACAGTGAAGATCAAAGCCAGCACGCCAACGTATAACGGAATCAATAAAGCGCTCACCCGTATTTCACAGTGCATACAGTGAAACAGCGATGTTTTCATTTTCATGATTCCCATACCTCTCCGTCGGCAATTTGCAGCTGACGATGTGCTCGGGCAGCGGCTTCGTTATCATGGGTGATCAGCAAAACAGTTTTTCCTCTTGCAGGCAATTCTGCCAGGATATTCATGATCCCATTGCTGTTTTCCGTATCGAGATTTCCGCAAGGCTCATCGGCCAGAATCAGATCAGGATCACACATCAGGGCTCTTGCAATATTGATACGCTGTTGTTCACCGCCCGAAAGCTCGTTGGCTCTGCGGCGGAGCGTATGCTGCAAGCCTACCAGCTCCAGCACCTCTGCTGCACGGCGGTCGATCTCCTTACGAGAAGCACGCTGAATATACATAGGGATACAGAGGTTTTCATATACGCTGTAAGCATATTCTAAGTGACAAGACTGAAACACAAACCCCATGCTTCGGTTGCGGAGCATTGCAAGCTTGGCTGTTGACAGCTTGGCAATCTCTTTTCCCAGAAAGCGATATTCACCCGTATCAAACCGATCCAATAACCCGATGCAGTTGAGCAGCGTGGATTTTCCGCTGCCCGATTTGCCCACGATACTGATAAAATCGCCCTTGGCGACCTGTAAAGATACCTGTCGGAGTACCGGGATTTCTCCGCTGTGTGCCCGATACTGTTTCGATGCATTGCGGATCTCAATCATACAGCCACCTCACGAAGCAGTTTCCACCAGAATATATTCGGTTACATTATTTGTGCCAAAAACCAGAGCTGTGCCTTGAGCATCCGAAACATAATCAAAGGACATCATACCGTTCATGATATCGTCCACGTAAATATAAATATCCTTGTTCGGATTTATGCTTTGATCCACATTATGATAAAGGATCGGCTCGCTCAAGATTCTGATGCTGGAATCCACCACGGTCTGATAGCCCTCTTCCGAAGAAAACATTGCCCGGTCATGCATGGCGGATGCAACGGCTTGAATGTCACAATTTGTAAACTGCAGCGTTTGGGCGGTGGTGTCCAGAATAATAGCACGCTGTGCGGTATCGCCGTTCAGATAATAGGTGCCCGGTTTCATGGTGAGTTCGGTATTGGCAGTGCTGCTGTTTTGGTCTGCACAGGATGCAAAACCAAGCATGATTGCGGCAGCGGCTCCCAGTGCAGCGATTCGGTTTTGTTTTTTCATATTCTTCTCCTGTTGGATCTTACATAGAACGACAATACCGGCAACAGAAAACTGAGGCCTGTTGCCGGTAGTATCTATTGTGTTACAAATATGGTTCAGATTGCAGTTCTTTTCTGATTCGACGAAAAGAAGGGCTTATTTGTAAATAACGGTGCACATAGTGACTCTTGTGTAGCTGGAATTGGAATAGAAATACTGTGAATACTCAAGACCATAGGAGTTTTCATAGCTCAGTAAGCCTTTGTAATAGGTGTTGCCCGTGTTGCTGCCATTGCGATTGAAGAAAGGTACAGTGCAATCGTTGAAAGTAACCCATCCGGCACCTCTACCAAACCATACGTTGGTCAGATCAACATAGACATCGCCGTCGTACTGCGGCTCAACAACAATCTTTGTGGAGGGCGTACCATAAACAATATTGGAGGTTTTCCAGGTACCGGCAAGGTTTTCCAGAGCAGCCTCAGCCTTGGAATCGGAAAGATTGGTGTCAGGAGCATCAGCACCGCAGCCTACGGCGCAAACAGACATGGAAAGTGCTGCTACAATTACTGCAATCGACTTCTTCAAGTTGAACATAAGTTAAATTCCTTTCACAGATAAGTTGTTTGAATGTTTGAGTGTTGTAATAAGATTATCATCGCTTGCAAGCTGTTATTATTATACTACATAATTGCTTTGTTGTCAATCTGTAATTTTGTTAAACAAAAATAATGCGATTGGATTTTTGTTTGTAAAGGATTGCCAATTTTTTAACCGGCGATGCATGATCGCTGCAGCTGAATTCCATACGGCCAAGTGTTTGAGCCGCGGCTGCTGCCTGCCGTATCCTTGAGATGCTTCAACCGGGGAGAATATCCGCCTTGGTTGTGATGTGATCTGGATATGAAAAAAGCACCTCGCGTGAGATGCTTGATCAGCCCACTGTGGTGACAAATCTGCTGAAATTGCTGTAAGGGTCGGCGACCGCGTGCGGATACGCGCATGGCAGGATCACCCCCGCAGATGCGGGGAAAAGCTTTTATCGGGGTGCACACCGATTTAGCATATAGGGAGCTGTTGACAAACCCCTGTTTTCAAGAAGAATAGCACTTCGGAAGCGCTCTCACTGAGCAAGCCAATATTCCAAGGCTTCTTGGGTCACCCTGTTTTTTTCTTCGATTGTTCGCCAAGAGCTGCCGTAGCTGCAAGGGCCCTCTTGTCCCATGTCAAACGGAATGGTATCCTTGTACTCTACAAGATATGATTCATCCTCTTGCTGCGCATCGCTGCTCGTATTGGCGATATTGACAGCTTTGCCAAGCTGCAGTCTTCCGTTTTCCGTGATAAAAGTTTTCACAGTTTTGTAGATGTTGCCGAACATGACACTGCCGTTGCCATAAGAAATCATATTCAGATAGGGTCGGTACAGAAAATTGTAATTGTAGGAATCCAGCCCTGTGGTGCCGACTTCATAGACTTCGGCACCGTCAAAGCTATAAAAAATCGCCGTATGATAATCAGGCATCAATACTAATTCAGGAGTGGTGTCTCCATCCACATGGATCAAGTATATGATGTCCGAGTGAAGCTCTGCGTTGTTCGGCTCACTGAGAAATTGTGCATATGCCTTTTGAAACGGCTGCACAGGATAGGCTTGGGTGTATTCGGTTGGAAGATCGGTTGCAGTGTGAACCGAGGACTCCGTCGATTGCGAGGATATCAATATCGTTGTGCTTGACTGTGCTGTGGTTTGCTGCGGTGTGGTTTGCTGCG
>JAFXJT010000041.1 GCA_017532085.1 Oscillospiraceae bacterium
ACAGGTGATACGCTTCGTTCAGCCGATTGACAGTGACTAAATTGATATCATATGCAGCGATGATATCTTTCATCATTGCTTTGAGATCGGTCTCGGAATGCTTGGAATAAACGCCGTTTTCGTGCAGGTACACTTGCGTGTAGTTTTCGCCCTTGTTGCGAATCAGCAAAAAAGGATATGTTGCTTTCAGATCCTCTACAAAGGACGGGATCCGGATTTTGAATTGATTTGTATTTATGTTGTAGGTCAACCAATGGGGGAACACAGATTGTTCGGGAGGTGCCTCCGATTGCTTTTGTGCGGATTCGATCGCTTTTTGGATTGTTTGGGTACGATAGTCTTCCCGCTCCCACTTGGCACTGTACTGCTTGGAGGCACGAAAGACTTCATCAATGAGCTCAGGGTCATCCGTTCTGAAAGCAATCAAACAACATAGAGCAAGATCAGCTTCAGAATGGGATTTGTACCTGCTCCTGTTACCGTGATCCATCAGCTCTATGAATTTCTCTGCATTCTTCTGCTTCCGCAAAGCAGCAATGATTTCGGCTGCGGTATTGTAATGCCGTGGCTTATTTCTTTGGGGAACGGGTTCCGTTATACATTGCGGAGCAGCGGAGTTCTTTGCCTGAGCCGGGCTTTGTTTCATTTCCTCCAGGGTTTGCAAAACGGCATCGGTACAATCCGCAATGGGCATATCTTGCAGAACATTGCCCGTAAAGGTTGCATATCGGTTGGTCACTGTACCGATATACAGCTCCATACCCGTTTGGCTGTCTCTCATCCGATAGCCGTCATTGAGCTTTCGCTTGCCTTCTTCATTGGTATTGACAGGCAGGCGGCTGATATCTGCCTTACCATAGATATGCACGCCCTCGCCGCCGGGGGAGATCTCTGCATAGGTTGCAAACCGCCGCAGCATTTTCTGCACCATGGGGTCATCCATCCTACGGTGGTCGATATCCAGGAAGAAGTACCCATCCGGAATAATAAATCCGATGCCATCCGCCTGTTTTGCGCTTTGTAATTGTTTGGCTTGGCCATAGGTTGTCCATGTATGGCTGTAATTGGCAGATGAACCCGTTGCCTTGCCCCATGCGCTGACAGGCTTTTTGGTCATTCTTCCGTTCACTTCCACGCGCTTCCAATGAATCCAGATCTTCATATTCTTCAAGTGTTTCATACTTTTACCCTCCCGTGATATTATCGTTCCATTTGAATGTTTACAGGGAATTCTTCCCGGTGATCGACAGGGCTTGTTGTAATATATGCATTGGAAAAATACTCTGCGACACTTTCTGCATTGATGAGAATTTTGCCTTTTCCGATTCGCACAGCTTTTACCGTTCCGCTTAGCGCCAACTGTCTTGCATAATACTGTGAGATCTGAAATTCTTCAGCGGTTTCTTTCACAGTCAGCATGGTGGGTTTGATAAATAGATTATAATTCTTCATATAAGGATCCTCCTTTTTTGTGGCGTACAATGGATTCGAATCATACAGTCATAAACAGCTTGTCTCCTTTACTCTTTGGCAGATCATGGAATGCCGTACGCCTTTTGCATTGTATATCTGCCTATGTCTTCTATAACGATTGGACGGATCGCACTTTTTTGAGTGGGATATGGCTTCATGGTATATAACGATTGAGCTGCTGCCGTTCGGAAACTGTATGCTTGAAAAGCCCATATTACCCACTGCATTCTTTAACGATTGTTTGTTTCGCTTTTTCATAGGGCAAATAAAAAAGCGTCATTATCTTTTTTTGTGGATAATGCCGCCGGATTTCTCTTGACAAACTAAATAAACTGTGATGTGATAGAACAAGGATATCAATAACCAAAAATAGGGAGATGAGGAAATGCCTAGTGTTATTCCAAGAAGGAACAAAACCAGTGATATCATATCTTATCGTATCCGTGTTGCTCGTGGCTACGATGTGAACGGAAAACATTGAAGCCATATGAAATGTCGTGGAAGCCGCCAAAGGGTATGACACCCAGGCAGATCGAAAAAGAGCTGCAGCGGCAAGCTGACTTGTTTGAGGAAACCTGCAAGGCCGGAATGGTGACTGCACAGCATATGCGCATGGTGGATTTTTGTGAGATGTATCTGGAAATCAAAGCAGATAGTCTGGCACCACGCACTCACGAATACTACACTAACACCATACGCTCTCTGATTATACCTGTGCTTGGGCATATGAAACTGGAGGAGATCCGTACCTGCCATGTACAGCAGTTTATTCATCTCATGAAGCATGAGACAGTGCAAGATAAAAAAGGGGTGAGCAGGCCATTATCTTCGTCTACCATAAAACGTAAGCTGGCAATTCTGCAGTCAATCATGCGGCAGGCTCTTAAACTTGGTTTGATCACCGTCAATCCGGCAGACGGTGCACGTTTGAGCCTTCCATAAACAGTCAAGACAAAAACACAGATATTCACCAAACAAGAGGCAGCCGCCATGCTGGAGTGTTTGGAAAAGGAACCCTTGCAATTTCAGGTAATGATTCGCCTTGCTATCATGACAGGCTGCAGATTGGGTGAGCTTGTTGCATTGCAGTTCGGAGATTTTGATTATCAGACTAATAAGGTTACCATTTCACGTTCGGCGTATAAACTGAAAGGAAAGCCGGTGCAGACCAAAGCACCCAAAGATAATGATGTGCGAACAGTTGCCGTTTCGGCAGATTGTATTGCGCTTGTACGACTGCTGCAGGAGGAAAAGCTGCGGGAAGCCATGCGCATTGGTTCCAAATGGTGTGATGGAGACTGGCTGTTTACACAGTGGAACGGTGAGATCATGTATCCACAAACGCCATCTAAACAGTTTGCACAGTTCTTGGAGAAAAACGGAATTGCCCATCGGAAGTTCCATGCGCTGCGCCATACATCTGCCACTTTGCTGTTGTATGGCGGCGTGAACATCAAACAGGTGCAGGAGCGCTTGGGTCATGGCGATGTGAAAACGACAAATCTGTATTTGCACTGCATTGCCGAAGCCGATGAACAAGCCGCCAATGTGTTGCAGAATCTTCTGATTTCTCATAAAGTCACAGAGAACAGTTGCTCGGCGTGTAATATGTAATGTAATTGCCGTGAAAAAACAAAAAAGCCACCGTAATCCCATGGATCACGGTGGCTTTTTGCGATATGATATACTGTAATTGGGAGAATATTGCATTTGCGGGATATGCAGATGTGGGGAATTCGGAGGGGGAAGGGGCGTATTTTATTAAATGAAAAACAATGTCCTAATATTGTCCTCGGCGATTTTCAAAAGAAAAACAGGTGTTACTTCAATGCGAAAAAACACCTGTTTTCGTAAATTTTCTGGTGGAGCATACGGGATTCGAACCCGTGACCCCCACACTGCCAGTGTGGTGCGCTCCCAGCTGCGCTAATGCCCCGAAATGGCGGAGATGGTGGGATTCGAACCCACGGGACGTGTTACCGCCCAAACGATTTCGAGTCGTTCTCGTTATGACCACTTCGATACATCTCCGTAAGTGGGTAACTCGCTCGAACTCAGCGTCGTTCTCCCTAACGAGGAATAGTATACCATACTTTGAAAAAAAAATCAAGAGGTTTTTGAAAAAATTTTTTCAGAAAATGAGAACACTCCCTTGAATTTTTTTGTAGAGTATGATATACTGAGGATATCATTTCCTGTTATGATAGTAAGAAGGATGGGAAGAAAAAAGAGGAGGGTCTATTGAAATGCGATTTTTCAGACATCGCAGTGCAAAAGCGCTGGCTGTGATCCTTTCTGTGATGACAGCAGCAGTATCCGTACCGTATCAGGCATCGGCACTGGTAACCGATCCTGCGGGTGATTACGATAACTTTGCGAAGGCACTGCAATACTCGCTGCATTTTTACGATGCCAATATGTGCGGACCGGATGTAGAGGATAACAGCCGCTTCCGTTGGAGAGCCAATTGTCATACGTATGACAGCGCAGTACCGCTGATTGCGATGGATATGGATGTACCGATTAAGGAACGAGTGGGCACCAATCTGTCGGAAGCTTTTATCAAAGAGCATTATGATATCCTTAATACCGGAACCGAGGATGGAACCGTTGATGTTTCGGGTGGTTATCATGATGCAGGTGACCATGTGAAATTCGGTTTGCCTGAGGCATATGCAGGTACTACGGTATCCTGGGGCTATTATGAGTTCCGTGAGGCATATGAAGAATGTGAACAAACAGAGCACGTGGAAACAATTATTCGGTATTTCTGTGATTATTTCATGCGCTGTACCTTCCGCGATGCAAACGGCGATGTGGTAGCGTTCTGCTATCAGGTCGGCGATGGAGATGTGGATCATGCATTTTGGCAGTTGCCGCAAAATGATACCATGGTACGCACGGCTTGGTTTGCGACAGCAGACAATCCGACGACCTGTAATGTTACCAATACAGCCGCTTGTCTTGCCATCAACTATCTGAACTTTAAGGATACCGATCCGGAGTATGCCGAGAAATGTCTGGATTACGCAAAGGCACTGTATGAGTTTGCCAATGCGAACGAGAAAACATGTGCAGTCACAGATGAGGGTCCCAAGCAATATTATAATTCTTCCAAGTGGGAGGACGATTATTGCTTTGCAGCTTGCTGGATGTATCTGATCACAGGAGAAGCAAGCTATATCAATGATATGCTGCCATATTATGATTACTATGCACCACCCGGGTATGTTTATTGCTGGAATGATATGTGGAATGGTGTTGGACTGCTGATGGCACAGATTGCCGAGACCTATACATCCGGCAAGACGTATACCGAGGCGGAAAATCCGTTGGGTCAATGTGATCTTGCTGTTGAGTATATGCAGGCAGCAGGCAAAAATCCTTATGAGGAAATCAATTTCTGGGGAATGTGTGCGAAAGCATATAACGGATATATGTCCGGCTCTCCCGGCACCATTACGCCGCAGGGATATTTCTGGCTGAACACATGGGGTTCTGCCCGATACAATACTGCAGTACAGTTTTGTATCATGGTTTATGAGAAATACACCGGAGGCAAGGATTATTTCAACACCGGCAATCCGGATCATACGTTTGCTCAGTGGGCAAAGGGCCAGATGGAGTATATTCTCGGTAAGAATGAGACTACTTATCTGGAAGGAGAAGGCGGATCGGGCAGCCGCAGCTATCTGGTTGGCTATGATGAAAATTCCGCAGCCTATCCGCACCACAGAGCATCATCTGGTCTGACCAAGTGTGAGGATAAGGATCCGCAGCTTTATGTATTGTTTGGAGCGTTGTGCGGCGGTCCCGATGCGGAAGATGCACACAAGGATGTGACCGAAGACTGGATCTACAACGAAGTTACCATTGACTATAATGCAGCCTGTCCCGGTGCTGCAGCCGGACTGTATCTGATGTATAAGGATCAGTATCCGCAGTCCATCACGCCCAACTTCCCGCCCGAGGATGACGGCGGCAGAGGCAGTGAAAGCGGCGGAGACAGTGAAGGCGGCAGCAAAGGCACATGGGTTGAGGCCTGCGGAATTGATGATATCAATGCCGATGGTGCCGGTGTGACCAAGGTATCTCTGATGGTAAAATCCACAGATGGGAAAGCACCGGAGAATCTGACGGTACGGTATTATATTGATATTTCCG
This sequence comes from Oscillospiraceae bacterium, assembly GCA_017532085.1. GTDB lineage: Bacteria > Bacillota > Clostridia > Oscillospirales > Ruminococcaceae > Firm-04. The sequence continues at coordinate 5,638 of JAFXJT010000041.1, forward strand.
AGATTGCAGATTTCAGTAAGGTAGAAGCATCCATTCTGTATGATCAAGTCTCTGCAGAGGCAGCACCGGCAGCAGCAACGATCTCTGCACCGGTAAAATGGGAAAAGGATTCCAAATATGCCTATATAGAAATCAACTGGGGCGATTATAATTTTGTCAACTGCGGCAAGAAGCTACAGTTCAAGGTTGGATTCTATTATGGAGACACATGGGATCCCACCAACGATCCCAGTTATCAGGAACTGACCATGTTCAAAGAGGACAATGCGTTCTTCGGTACCGGTAATGAGGTCAGAACGGATCGTATCTGTGTGTATGCTGACGGCACACTGATCGGTGGAATTGAGCCGGATGGTACAGTACCCTCAGATTCAGATGCTGCGGTTACCACCGCAGCACCCGACAGGCAGGATATATCTTATGGTGATGTCAATTGTGATGGCGTTGTCAAGATTGACGATGTGGTACTTTGCAATCGCTATATTGGAGAGGATTCCACGATTACCATCACCCAACAGGGCATTGCCAATGGCGATTGCAATGCAGATGGTTTGGTGGATGCGGTGGATGCTGCTAAGATTCTTCAATTCCTGGCACAGTTGATTTCCTATGACGATCTGGGCAAATAATGCAAGCAAGGAGCTGTCTGCTCGCAGAGCGGGCAGTTCCTTTTCTTTGATATTCGATGATATGACAATACAGAAAGGATGATACGTATGCAATATCCCGCATTTACCGCACAAAATGTTACTTCGCTTCGGCTGGAAGCACAGCAGAAGGGATTGTTTCTTCCTGTCAGTGAATCCACAGCGGCATTGGAGCAAACGGAGCTTCTTCATGGCAGAGAGATCAAGAATCGAAAAGTGATGCAGATCACTTTTGTGTCGGATGCGACAGAGCAGGGAGCGCCTACGGAAGCAACCGTACAGCGATATGCTGCCGCTGCATCTTCCTCTGCCGGAATGGTGTGGAGCGAGCCGATCGCAATCTGTCCCGAAGGCAGAATGGATAAGGCACAGCTTTGTCTGACACAAGAGACTTTGCCTGCATTCACAGCAATGGTCAGTGCTATGCGGCAGGCAGCGCAGAATCAAGGAGAAGCCGCACCGATTCTGATTGCGGTGTTGGATCATGCAGGACGCTATGCAATGATACCGCAGCCTGTGGATCGCTGTCCTGTGCTTTCCCATGAGAGTGCAGCGCTGATTTCTGATGAAACGCTCTCCAAGCTGATCGTAACAGTAGGTGAGACAGCACGTCTTGCAGAGCAGGCAGGGTTTGATGGCATTGCAATTCATGCAGCCCATCGTAATTTATTCAGCGAGAGTCTTGCGGCATTTTCCAGAGATGGTGTGTTCGGCGGTGATTTTGAGGACAGAACACGGTTTTTGCGGGATTGCTTTACAGCAGCAAGTCTGACAGTCAACAACAGCTTTTTGTGTATTCGATTGAATCTTTATGATGGTATACCGCAGCCGCATGGTTGGGGTATGGCATTTGAGGATGCCTATGCTCCGGATCTTTCGGAGCCTTCACTGCTGCTTCGTGTGCTTCATGAGCTGTATGATGTGACGCTGGTTTCCTGCGAGGCAGGCGATCCGCATTACAATCCCTATGTTCAGTGCCCGGTTGAGGGCGATAATCTGCCGGAGCATCCGCTGGTTGGCATCAGCCGGCTTTGCACCTGTACCGCTATGATAGATAGTGCATTACAGCAGAATGTAAAGCTGATTTTGCCGAACTGTTCGTACCTGCAGCAGCTTGCTCCTCATCTGGGTGCAGGCATGATTGCAGAGGAATTTGCATCCTTTGCGGTACTCTGAAACCCATGGAAATCCGCTGTCTGTATGACAGCAGAACGGAGCATACACTATGGCATTAGACGGTGCATTTTTGCATTGTATCAAAAAAGAGCTTTCCTCACTCATCGGCAGTCGGATCGAGAAGATTCATCAGCCATCACGGGATACCCTGCTGCTGAGCTTTCGAGGCAAGCAGGGATCTGTAAAGGTATTGTGTTCGGCATCTGCCGATGCAGCCAGAGTGCATATTACAGCAGAGTCTGTAGAAAATCCACCGCAGCCGCCGATGTTTTGTATGCTGATGCGAAAGCATCTGGGCGGAGGAAAACTGGAATCGATCCGACAGGATGGACTGGAACGGATTTTGTATCTGGATTTTCGCTGCAGCAATGAGCTGGGTGATTCTGTGGTGTACACGTTGGTGTGTGAGATCATGGGACGTTGTTCCAACCTGATTCTGGTGAATGAAACCGGCAGGATCATTGACAGTATTCGTCGTGTGGATGAGGATATTTCCCGTGTACGATTGGTGCTGCCCGGTATGGAATACAGTGTACCGCCCAGAGAGCAGCGAATCTGTTTTCTGACGGATTCTCCGGAGATGATCCGACAGCAGCTGCAAGCTTCTCCGGCAGGAGCGCTTTCCAAAGCATTGATCCGACAGTTGGAAGGCATTTCTCCGATTGTTGCCAGAGAATGGGAATTTTTCGCCGGACATGGGGAACCTCTGTCGTTGCCCTTGTCGGAAGAACATATGGATCGATTGCTATTTGCCATAGGCAAGAGCCGTCAGATGCTGGAGGAGGATCGCTGTGTATATACAACGATCCGAACAAAGGAAGGGCAGCTTAAGGATTTTTCGTTTCAGCATATCAGTCAGTATGGCAGCTTGATGATTACGGCTTCTTATCCGACAGCAAGTGAGACATTGGATGCCTTTTTCTCACAGAGGGATCGTTTTGCACGGCTCAAGCAGCGTGCCAATGATCTGTTTCGGTTTTTAATGAATGCATCGGAGCGTATTACCAAGCGTCTTGTTCTTCAGCGCGAGGAGCTAATTGCCTGTGATTCCATGGAGCAGGATCGGCGTAAAGGTGATTTGCTTTCAGCGAATTTGTATCGGCTGCAGCGAGGCGATCACATGGCTGTGGTAGAGGATTTCTATGAGGAATCCGTACCAACAGTACAGATTCCATTGGATGTACGGCTGACACCGGCACAAAACGCACAGCAGTATTATAAAAAATATCAGAAGGCATGTACGGCAAAAAAGATGCTCACCGCACGCATCGCCGCCGGTGAGCAGGAGCTCTTGTATATTGAGAGTGTATTCGATGCGCTGACACGTGCGGAATGTGAATCCGATGTTGCACAGCTTCGTCTGGAGCTTGTGGAGCAGGGATATCTGCGTGAGAGCAAGAAGGGCGCAAAACCGCCGAAGGCGCTGCCGCCGCTTACCTTCTGTTCCACCGATGGCTATATGATTTATGTGGGACGCAATAATCATCAGAATGATCGGTTGACGCTGAAAACGGCAGAGAAAACTGATATCTGGATGCATACACAGGCAGTACACGGTGCTCATGTGATTGTGCAGACCAATGGAGAAACACCACCCGATCGGACCTTGGAAGAGGCAGCCGTTTTAGCGGCATATCACAGCCGCGGCAAGGATTCCTCACAGGTTGCTGTGGATTATTGTCTTGCCAAGTATGTGAAGAAGCCGGCAGGCGGACGTCCCGGCATGGTGATTTATACGAATTATCAGACTGCCTTTGTCACACCGGATGCTGCATTGGCAGAGCGTCTGCGTGTCAAGGAATAAAGAAAGAGCAACACCGATGAAAGGCGCAGCCGGTGCCTTTCATCGGTGTATTTTTTGTGTTTAGTGTTCATCGCCCAGCAGCAGCGCTTTGCGATATTGATTGGGGGTTTTCCCGGTGATTTTCTGGAATTGCCGCAGGAAGTAGTGATAATCGGTATAGCCGCACTGTTCGGCAAGACTCGCAATACTCAGCGAAGAAGTCGAAAGCAGATAAATGGCATAGGAAACACGTGCATTAATCCAATCCTGATGGAAGCTGATGCCAAAATGCTCTTTGTAAATCTGGCGGAAATAGCCTTCGCTGTAAGAATAATGCTTACAGAATTTCTGGATGCTGCCTTGTTTCTGTGCATAAAGACTGGTGCGGATTTTGCACAGAGAGCCTGCATGAGGACGTTTTTTCTGAAGTTGTAAGACTTTTGTTTGTTCATCCAACCTGGCAAGAATTGCATCGACACCTGTTTTGGGGTTCTGTGCAGCGGAGAAGGGGAGGCAGCAGCAAACAAAGGATTCCATATCATATAGCGAAAGGAAATGGGGCTGATGAATCAGCAAAGCCGTCAGATGAGATTCCAGAAGCTGACAGTCCTCCGTGGAAGTAAAGGGAAAGCCTACTGCAAGGAAGGTATCGGGATCCGTGCGTCCGCAGACGCTGTCATTGTGTCCGAGACTGCGTAAGGTATCGGCAATGCAGCAATAAAGCTGATAGTTGCTTTCCTGTAAATCCAATTTGGAATAGGTGCTGTTGGGAATGATGCGGAAACCGAGGATACAGCAGTTTTCCGGCGCATGTGCCATGCGAACAGAAACGGCTTTTTCCATACCGCTTCGATTGTATAGTCCGGTTATGGTATCGTGCTGTGTCGAGAGATTCTGACATTGCAGCAGATATTGGATATCATTTTTGATGCAGAGGAATTCCAGGCCGTTGGCAGCGGCTTTGAGCCAGTTGCGATAGATGGTATCATAGGTATCAGGCTGCATATAACCGAGTATGAAATAACCCAGCAGACGGTTATGGAAAAACAAAGGCGTATAATAGTGTGCAGCAGTTTGATCGTTATTCTGAAACAATGCTGCAAGCTGATGCTTTTTGATGGGGGAAGGCTGCGTGCCGTGATACCATGGTGCAAGATTACGACAAAGCAGCGAATCCTCTTCGGAAAGACAGCGTGGATCATACCAGTGTTCAAAAAGACAGAGGTAAATATAATTGACATTGCGCACCAAAAAATGGAACTCGCCCAAAGTTTTGATATATTCTTCCAATGTTTTGCAGGTGACAAGCTTCTGCTCCATTTGTCCAAACATCATCCATTGGTCATAGGTCTGTTTGATACGCATTTCCTCCAACTCTTCAGCAAGGAAAGCACCGGAATCCGGACAGGGACAAGTAGCACCGGGAATGCGCATACCGGTTGGCGGAAGAAAGACAGGAGGCTCCTCGTTTTTGATTCGTGCCAAAAGATTGGTGACGGCAGCCTGCCCCAGCGCTTTACGGTTGCGCTGGTAAGTAGAAAGCAGCGGCACGTGATACACACGCTCTTGTACATATTCATATCCGATCACCGAAACATCTTGGGGCACCTGGATTTGACTGGTGAGCAGACCATCCAGCAAACCATATGCCATATAATCATTGGCACAAACAATGGCTTGCGGGAGTTTGCGTTTTTTCAAACGATATTCTTCTGCCAGCTCCTCGCCGGAATTGGTCCAGTAGTTTCCGAAGATCACCTTGTCGGGATCATAGGGGATTCCATGTTGCTCCAGTGCCTTTCGATATCCTTGGACACGCAGAATTGCCGCTTGATGATCTTCAAAACCGGTGAGCATATCAATATCGGTAAAGCCGTGCGCTTCAATGAGATGTGTGGTAATATCTGCAATATCAGCTTCATCACTGGTGTTGAGATATTGAATATTGGGTGTGATCAGTTCATCGATGGGTGCACCGGGTGCACCCAGTATCACAATCGGAAGATCTGTGCGTTGTGCCAGATCATCCTTGATTTTTTGCTTGAGCTGATGATTGGTAAATGATTCAGCGATTACAATCAGACCGCTCAGCTCGTCAGACTGCATCAGATCATAGATCTGGTTTTCGCAAGATAGCATTTCGTCATATTCATAGGGATTATAGACATTGGAAAACACAGCGATATCGACTTGTTCGGATTTTGCCTGTTCAATGATACCGCACATAATCTGCCGCTGTTCAATGCAGTTGACTTCAGCAGCTACAACGCCAATAATTTTTCTTTGAGAAGAATTCATGCGGCAGCTCCTTTCTATGAAAATGGCATGAGCAGCATAGCGGCATGGAATCATTTACACCGCAATGCGATTTTGTTTTTGGATTTTTTTATATTATACCAGAAATTTTGCAGTAAGTCAATTCGTTTTCGGCAAAAATCTGGAAAAAAAGCTTTGTTTTGTCCAATGTTTCTATGATTTGTGTATTGACGATGAAATTAAGAGTGATATCTGCAGACGGATATCAGGTTTTTGTGATCTTTACGATTAGAAGGATGGGGGATGGAGCCTCTCGGCGCTTCCCATCTATATTACGATCCATTTCCTGTCCGTATTCTCTGTATCATAGTTCGGGGGGATATTGCAAAGCAGCGCCTCTCTCGGTATGTTGTTTCGTAAAAAGATCAGCAACGTATGAGTGTTCGGGGGAGACATCGCATGGATTATCGTTTTTAGCAGACTCGATTCGCATGGATCAATGTTCGGGGGAGACACCACAAAAGGGACGGGAGTGCTCGTCCAAAGGACTCACATCTCCCTTCCCTCTTTTGGTTTCTCCCCCGTGCCCCCTCTTCCTTGACTCCCTTCCCTCTATGGGGCAAGGGATCACGGACAGAGAATGGCTGC
>JAFXJT010000042.1 GCA_017532085.1 Oscillospiraceae bacterium
ATCCGAGTATTCGACGCTTTTTCGGGCATCGGAGGGTTCCGAAGTGCCTTTGAAAGGGTCGGAGGGTTCAAAACAAAGCTGCAGGTTTCTTTTTGAAATCTGCAACCTCATTTCTATTGAAAACGGCAGTGGGATGTGGTATCATATAGGAAGTTGGACGAACCCCAAAGCATAAGTTTGAACTTGTCAATCAACGTGCAGTCCAATCTCCCCGAAACGGTTTCTTGGTTCTAATGCCGAACCCTTTGAGAGGCATACTCTCAGTTGGTTCGGCATTTTTAGTTTCATTTTATAGTATTCAAAGGAAAGCGCATTGATGCCAATAAAATAACCGCATCCCCTTCCGTTGAGATCAGAAACGGAGCACTTGAATGAGCTTGCCGAATGCGATGCTTGTTGGCCGGTATTTTGTGACTGTTACTGTTTTATGCAGCATTTTTCCATGCATATGGTAACGCCGCACAGAGCAATGTTGTCAATAACAATAGAAGGAGGTGCTGCAGATGGATGATGAACAGATCATATGGCTGTATGAAAACCGCAATGAGCAGGCACTAAAAGAAACCATCAGCAAATATGGTACCATGTGTCGTGAGATTGCGGGGCGGTTACTGCCAAACAAGCAGGATATCGAAGAATGCATCAACGATATGCTGCTGCAGACGTGGAACAGTATTCCACCGGCACACCCGGATTGTTTTCCTGCCTACATTACATTGATCACACGGAATTTGGCACTGAATCGTATCAAGTATACACAGCGATTGAAACGTACTGCAAATCAGCACCTTTTGAATGTAGATGAGCTTGCCGAATGCGTTGCCGATGCGGATAATGTTGAACATACCGTCGATCATCGAATGCTGGCACAATGGCTGGAAATATTTCTGGATCGGCAAAAGCCACTCGAACGTGCATTTTTTGTGCAGCGTTATGTGATATTCCGTTCCGTATCGGAAATCGCTGCTATGTACAATGTATCGGAAAGCAAGGTGAAAGTCACATTATTTCGGATGCGGAAACGTTTGAAACACGATCTGAAGCAGGAGGGATGGATATGAAGCAGGAAGATCTGATGACAGCATTGGGACTTGTGAATGAACGGTTTATAGCAGAGGCAGAACAGCTTGCACAAACCCACACGATCAATCAGGAAACAGATTCGGAATGGGTTGAAATTCCATTGGAAAGGACGAATACTATGACAACAAAACGGCAGCTGTGGAAAAAGATAGCAGCAGGTACAGCCGTTGCTGCTGCTATCGGCGGTATTGTGTTAGGCAGTGGATATTGGAGGCATGATCAAAACTCCATGCCCAATGCAGATAGTCAAACAGGCAATTTGCCGGGTATCCCTTCAGAGTCCTCTCAGCAAACGGATGACTCCTCTCAAAGCGGCTATGTGGATCTTGAAGATGAGAAGGACAAGATTGAGAATTTACCTACCGTATTGGACGTACAGTTCGATGGCTATACAGCACATGAAAAACCATGGAGCATGTTTGAATTCCAATATACCTTAGACGAAAACTATCTCTATTTATGGGATGGTGAGCGCCGCAATGCATATTCGAGTACACTCAAGAGTTTCAAAGCCAGAAGCATCAAATTCAACCTGAAAACCGGACGGCTTGAATATCTGTGCGAGACACCCGGTTGTGCTCATGACTTGAATCTATCTCCGGATTGTGCCAATCAAAAAAACCACTTCTATGATTATATCACCCGGGATGGACTATATATGGTGATAAAGGACACTTTATGGCTCGTAACAGGTGATCTGAGCGGCGATGAAAAGACTAAAATTTGGACAAATACATTTTACACCGATTATTGCAAAGAGGTAGCGCCGGATTACTCCAACGGTTTTAATTTCATCATTCGGGGAGATATTCTGCATTTGTTTTGCTATAACTGGTACTATTCTGTGAATTTGCTGACCTTAGAGCAAACGGAACCCATCGTTGTAAGCGATTCGCAGATCGTTGCACTGGATGTTTGCGGAGATTATCTTTGGTATGCAACCCAGGATTGGGAATTGTTCTGCTGGCAGCTTTCCAACGGTGAAAAGAAAAAAATTGCCGATATGGCGATGCGTGTAGCTTGCATCGGAGATAAGGTCTATTACGCAAGAGGCGGTATGCAGGATGGAACACTGACCCGTTGTAATCCGGACGGTTCTGATCCGCAGCTGCTTCTGGAGCATATCAGCAACAGCTTTTATGTAACGGAACAATCCATTTACTATACAAACGGCGCACAAAATCCGAAGCAGGGTGCATTCCGATGTGATCTGGATGGACAAAATGTCCGGGAAATCAAATTGGAGTTGAAATATACCGCATCGGATGCTTATCAGCCAAATGAAGTTTATATGGGTCAATTTGTTTCCGATCCAACCTGCAATTATATTTTCTTATTGGATCGAGGGAATACAGAGAGTGCACTGTTTGCCATTCCAAAGGACAGCACAGAGGCGGTTGGGTTCAGTTTGTATTCCTGAGCTATACCGATTGCCAATTGCGCAGTGCATCATTGTTTTTTCTGCACGTTAGGATGCCTGTCCAAAAACGGATGATCTGTTTCGTATATTCCAATTAAGAAGCAAGCGGTGAGTGAAAGCACGGCATCCTTCCCGCCGCGATGCTCTTCAGGAGTATAGGAGGAACGATCATGAGAAAAAGAACCCCGCAATTCACTGTCATTTTTCTTGCAACGCTGAGCCTTTGTGCCTGTCATCCGAAAGACTTGTCTGTGCCTTCCTCAGAATCCGTGCCAATCGGCTATGTGGATTTGGATGAGCAGCAAAATCAGCTCCAGCAAAATACCCAAACATTGGGCGTGAAGTCATCGGACTTTACGGCGGACAGCAAATCTTTTGGCATTATGACAGCGGCATACACCATAGACGATCGTTATCTCTATGGGCATTCCCAGCTGCGTTACAAAATGGAGCTTTTTACAGGAAAAGTACAGCCCGACTGCAATATTGTAGGATGCCCCCATGATGTCAATACGCCCGGTGACTGCGAAGCACATCTTGATTGCAGCTCTCCTGTTGCAACAACAGAAGGGTTGTATTATCTTAGAAAAAACCAGCTGATATACAAACATAACGGCAAAGAAACAGTGCTCCTGACCAATTCCTACGGCACAGAGTTTGAAGCAAATCTGTATCCCGAAAACCGACATTGTATCGGCGGTATGCTGATCCGAGAGGATCTGATCTATTTATGCGGACCATCGTATTTCTTCACTTACAACCGTAAAACAGGCGAAATCGGAGACCGAACGAATATTTGCGATTCGATCTTGTATGGCATGACGGCAACAAATGAGTATCTGTATTTCTGCAACACCAATATGGAACTGTTGCAATATGATCTGCAAAAAGATTCGGTTCAGAAGATAGATGATTATGTGGGGCAGGTCACTGCTTGCGATGAAGCGCTGTATTACATCCGTTGGGAAGAAAATGTGCCGATCTTGTATACGGCAGAAGCAGACGGCGGGAATCCGCAAAGACTGATAAACGATTGTTATGTCAATTATTGCTTGACCGATACCCACATTTATTATCAAAGCTATGCCGACAAACGGAAAATATTCGTTTGCCGTTTGGATGGATCCGAAGTGCAGGAAATTGTTTTTTCCGATGACGGTTTGGCTCCGAATGGCATTCTGAATATCATAAGCTCCGATGCGGTGGATCATGTGTTGATCATCAAAGAGGATGAATCCCCTGATAACGTAAAGGTAGTGTATGCGTTTCCGAAAGGCTCTGCCGAATACAAAATGCTGGAAATTGATGTCAGTTAACGAGGATTAAAAAAAGATGGGTGATGAATATGCTGTACGAACTCAAAAAGCTATTTTCCGCAAAGCTTGTGTGGGGTCTGCTGGCACTGAATCTTTTGTATATGCTGTTCATACCCTTTCAGGGACTGCGGCATAACTATCGGGATCATATACAAAGCGTAAAAACACAGCAGAAGCTCTATACCCAAATGCAGGCAGCATATCCCCAGCCACAGGCCATGCAGGATGCGTTGGAGCAGGAACTGCTCCGAATCCAACAGCAGGATTGGACAACCGATGCTCCCGGCATTTACGGAGAAACGCTGCGTCAGGATTTCTTTGCGGTAAATGGGGTCTATGAGCATGTGCGCTATCTGGTTACGCAGGTGCCCCACAACCGCAGCAAAATTATCAAAGAGATGCTGTATGATATGAGTCAAGCGGATCAATCGGGCGAACAGGATTGGTTCACTGAGCGCTCCAATGCGCTTGCCATCAAACAATATAACCGCATTCTGCCGTTGGAGCTCGTCAGTACGGGCATTCACGAGGGTACGCAGTACATCCTGTTTAACTATACCATGTGGGAATATCTGATGCTTGCCTTTTTGGTGCTGATGACTGTGCGGATGTTCACCATGGATCTCATAAGCGGTGCCTATCAGATGATCCATACGTCAAAACATGCCGAAAAATCTTTGTTTTTCCGTAAATTCGGCGCTTTGGCATTGGTTGCGCTTTTGATATTGCTGTTTCATCTCGGCGTAGAGCTGATCGCAAACTGCACTATACTGGGCTTATCCGGTTTTCATCTGCCCCTGCAGCAGTTGGAAACTTTCGAAATGTGCCCGTATTTCATCACCATCGGCGGATTCTATGTCCTGAAAACTGCGATGAAATATCTGGCATATCTGTGGGTCATCGGGCTGACAGCTTGGATCGCATCGGTACTGCGAAAACCACTCACTGCAGGCGGTCTGGGGCTCCTCTTGAGCTGCGGCGGTCTGGTAGTGCATATGGTATTCTATCTGCGGCAAACCAATGTGACTGCACGGAAGATCTATCGGGTGCTGCGGATGCTTCTGCCGCAAGGTCTGCTCAATGCCAGAGAGTATCTGCAGACCTTTGATGTGGCAAATGTGCTGCAGTATCCCGTGGGCAGATTGCAGCTTTGCTGCGGTATCACAATATGCAGCAGTATCTTGTTTATAATGTTGGCATATGGGCGTTGGTGCCGCATCGAAAGGAGGGGCTACGCATGAAGCTTGAGTGCAAAGGCATCTCGAAAGCTTACGGAAAAAAGCAGGCGCTTGCTCCATTGGAACTGACCTTCACCGAGGGCATTTACGGCTTGCTTGGCCCAAACGGTGCAGGCAAAACCACACTGATGCATCTGCTGGTGGGATTGCTTGCACCGGACAGCGGTGAGATTCTGGCAGACGGTATGGAGATCGGTAAGCTGGGTGCGACGTATCGTGCAAAGCTTGGGTTTTTACCCCAAGAGCCGGGGTTCTATCCCGGATTTACAGGCGAAGAGATCCTGCGATATTTTGCAAAGCTCAAGGGCATCCATCAGCCCCAAAAGAAGATTGCTACCCTGCTGGAGCTTGTCAATCTCACCGATGACCGCAAAAAGAAGGTGGGGCAATACAGCGGCGGCATGAAGCGGCGATTAGGCATTGCAACAGCGTTACTGGGAGATCCTGCACTGCTGATCCTGGATGAACCAACTGCCGGTCTTGATCCCAAAGAACGTATGCGTTTTCGCAATATCATCGGGCAGATCGGCTTTGGAAAGATCGTGATTCTTGCAACACACATTGTTTCCGATGTAGAATGCATTTCCGATCATTGTATTCTGCTGAAAGAGGGGCATTGCATCGGTGCGGATACGGCAGATGCATTGAAGGAGAACATTCGAGGCAAGGTGTGGAATACCCCCTCGGATGAAACAGAAGCAGAACGCTATGTGATGGAACACGCCTGCGCCAATCTGATCAAATCCGATACGACATTGATGATTCGTTCCGTTTCGGATGCACCGCCTTTCCCCCATTCCGTTGCGGCAGAGCCGAATCTGGAGGATGTATATCTCTATTATTTCAACCAATCGGGGCGGGATGGTGAATCCCCATGAGCCTGCTTTGGGATGAATGGCGCAAAATCACACAGCATGGTAAAGCAATGCTGATTCTTTCGGTTGCCATGATTGCTCAGATCGTACTGCCAAGACTTCTGCCTGATCTCACCGAGCTGCCCTATTCCGATACCCTGTACCGCAAATTCACAGCAGAATACGGTGGTGCTTATTCGGCAGAGATCAGCGAAAACATCAATACCCATTTGCAGGAGATTCAGACCATCTGTGCCGAATACGGCAGCGTACAACAGGCGTATCTGGCTGGAACACTTACCTTAGAGCAGTTCAAAACGGCTACCGATGCCTACGGCATTGCACAGGCTGAGCTTTCCACCATGCAATATCTCTCGGAAAAATGTGCCTATCTGGATGGTGCAGAGGACTTTGCCAAATCCATTTTCTACGATACAAACATCAAGCGGTTTCTGGATGACATCGGGTATCCGTTTTTGTTGGTGCTGGCACTGCTTTGTGTGATCGTGCCGATTTTTGACAGAGAATACCGTTATGGCATCCACCACCTGATTCTGGCCACACCGTATGGGCATATCCCTATTGCACTATGTAAGATGATGGCGGCGTTTTTCCTTGCCTTTGGTGCATCTCTGCTATTCAGCGGGATACAGGGTGTGATCTATCTCATACAGGTGGGAGCAGAGAATTTGCTTCAGCCCTTAAGCAATCTGATGGATTACCCAGGCTATGGGCAGACTACTGTTTTGCACTTCTATCTCACCGATGCGCTGTACAAAGCTTGCTGTCTGGGCTGCGGTTGTCTGGCGGTTTGTATCGTAACCATGCTTTGTCGGGAAACTACGATCAGTTTGTTTTTTGCTGCAGCGGTGTTGATGCTCCCTGCGTTATCTGTGGACCTTTTTCCGCAAACTTTGGGACGATATCTCTTTTGCGGCATGGGACTGACAGAACCTTATCCCGCAAACTGCAATATGCGTTTGCTGTTTGTCATTCTGCTTCTGAAAGCGGCTGCATACACGATCATCGGCATCCGGCTTTGGTGCAGAAAACGATGAATACAGATGAAAAATGCCCCGGAAGTTTCATGGGGCTAGTGATAAAGAAGTATAACCCGTGAAGATATTCTTCACGGGTTATTTTAATATCTGCAGGTAAATGGGGATTTACATTATAATTTCTGATTGAAAATACTGCTCTTGAAATCGTATTTGCTCCAGTATTTCCTCTTTATTCAGTGAAACATTCACCGGACAAACTACCCATTTATCTTCTACATCATTCAATCTATGAACGATTGCTATGATTTTGCCAGTGAATTTCTCAACCGGTTTATTTACGCCTAAAATATATGCATCTTGCTCCTCACCGTCAGGAGCAATAAGGCCTTCGATATATCCGTAATTAATAGGATAATACATCTCTTTGTATTCAGGATGATAGCTTCCAAGCGGTCTGTCGACGGTAACCGTTACGATATCGCCAATCATGTGATACCTCCACACATTCTTATATAACGCTGCATTCATTATAACAAAGCTCCCTCATAAAGTCAATAAAATCAGCAACGAAAAGTCCCTTCCGGCATCAATATCAAAAAGCCCTCGGAAACAACGTATTTCCGAGGGCTTTCAATGCAAGCTATGACAAGACTTGAACCTGCGGCTCTGTGATAGAATCCTGTAGCAGTGAACGCTTCATTAGGGTGAGATCCAAGGCATCAAGTCTGTTGTCAGCACAGAAATCAGCCGCCTTCCAATCGGCAAGCATCACATCCGGAATAGCAAGCAGCCATTTTTGGAGTGCTACAACGTCGGCAACATTGAATTGACCGTCAGCGTTGACATCACCTTCTATTGTCTGGGCTGTCCATTCGGAGATCGCTTTCACAGATGGAATCCATGAGGGCTTTGCTTCTCCCGCTTTCAACGGAATGCAGGCTACGGAAATTGTCGTATCCTTGGTATTTGTCAGGTGTACAGCAAGCTTTCTGTACTCGCTGTTGTCCGTCTGATTCGGCACTGGAAGGGATGTCGGTAGAAGTTCTGCGTTCAT
>JAFXJT010000043.1 GCA_017532085.1 Oscillospiraceae bacterium
AGTGCATCGGGACGTTCCTGCTTGATGATCTCAGTCAAACGCTCGCAATTGAGTGGTTCGATGTAAGTGACATCCGCCACATCGGGATCTGTCATAATTGTTGCGGGATTCGAATTCACGAGTACGATTTCATATCCCAGCTTGCGCAGCGCTTTACAAGCCTGGGTGCCGGAATAGTCGAATTCGCACGCCTGTCCGATAATGATCGGACCGGAACCGATAATCATAATCTTGTGAATATCATTTCTTTTGGGCATAGCGCAAACACCTCACTTCTAACTAATAATTATAGCACAAATGGCGCATGGATTGCAAGGCTTTTCCACATTTTTTTGAAAATTGGCTATTCGCATAAAACAAATCCGTTTTTTTCTGCGTTTTACCGAAATTCGACCAAGCCGCACCGGATCAATCCAGAGCAGCCAGCCGTTCCACCAACCCACGTTTTTGTTCCATCAGCGAATCGAACCGATCCAGATATTCATAAGGATATTTACATTCCGTCAGACGCTCAATGCCTCGTTCTCCGCCGATCAGCTTGGTCGAAGCACCCGAACCGATGCCCAGAATCGTCTGTGAATCATCCATCATCAATACATTATATGGGCTTTCAAAGCCGGGCTTTGCATAGCCGACATTTTCAAGATTGGCCGCCATATTTTTCTGCCGATACAAATAATAGGGACGATAGCCGTTTGCACAAAGTGTTTTCTGTGCATATTCCACCATCTGCGCCACGACATCGGCATCGGGCATGGGAAGTGTCTGATAAAAATCGGCGGCTTTCTTCAGAGAAAGGCAATGCACCGTAATGCTTTCGGGCGAAAGCGCAATGGCTTGATCAATGCTCTGACGGAATCCGACGAAAGTATCACAAGGAAGTCCCGCAATAAAATCCATATTCACATTTTCAAATCCCAGCGATTTCGCAAGCAGATAGGCATCCACCGCATCCTGTGCGGAATGGGGCCGCCCTGAGGCTTTCAGCACCGCATCCTGAAAGCTCTGCGGATTCACGGAAATTCTTGTGACACCGAATGCTTTCAAGATCTGCAGCTTTTCTTCGGTGATGGTATCGGGTCTGCCGGCCTCCACGGTATATTCCCGAATGGGCAGTCTGCGGCGAATCCCCTTGGCATCGGGCGCTTGCAGCAGCATTGCATCCTCGATCCATTGCAGCAGATTCCGCAGATCGGCAGGCTCCAGAACCGTAGGCGTACCGCCGCCGATATAAACGGTATCCACCAAAAGACCGGTTTGCCGCAGCACTTGGGCCACAATGCCAATTTCCTGACGCAGCGCATCCATATATTGCGGAAGCAGCCGCTTCATCTGCGTCACGGAATTGCTCACAAACGAGCAGTAACGACACCGTGTGGGACAAAAGGGAATGGAAACATAAATCCCCACCGAATTGTTAGGAGTCGCTGCAAAAATCGGCCGCTGCACCGACAGGATCTCCTCAGCCAAAGCGATCTTTTCGGGAGTGACCTGCCAATTCTGCCGGAAAATCCGTTTTGCATCCTCTAAAGAATCCGTTTGTTCCGCAGTGCGCCGCAGCAAATTGACAGGACGAATGCCCGTGAGCATCCCCCAAGGCGGACGCAGACCTGTGATCTGACAAAGCATGGGATACAGCAATTGACTCAATACCTTATCCAGCGCATTCCCCTGTAAAGAGGCAGAACAGCAGGTTTCATCGCAGCGGGTTTGTCCATAAAGCCGCACCGTGCCTTTGATCAACATACTGCCGTCCTCGTTTGGAGTCATCACTGCTGAAATGCAGTCTTCCTGCGGCAGCGTTTCCTCGGTAGAAAAGGCAAATTTCTGTGCCGGCAAAAACAGCTTGAGCAATGCTTCCATCTCGTAAGTGCGGGTATGCCCGCAGCTATGAATCAACATTTCCCGCTTGCAGGTGTCTGCAAATAATGGCTGTATGCCTTTTCTCTGGCAAGCGTCGTCCCTGCATAATGTCCGCAGTAGATCTGATAATCGCCCTCCAGCGCACCCAATCGGCGCAAAGAAGCACGCATATCACGCAGATTGCCGCCGGGGAAATCCACTCTGCCCACAGCATCTCGGAACAGAGTATCGCCTGTGAACATCAGCGTATCCAGACAATAGCACACACTGCCGGGAGAATGTCCGGGCGTATGCAGAATCGTAAATGTCAATGCCTCGCTGAAGGAGAGCACATCGCCCTCCTCAAACGTGCAGCATTCCGCAATATTCCGATATTGTTCCTGCATTCCCAGATAATCGGCAAGATTCTGCTGGACAGAATGAAGCACAGGCTCTTCCAGCCGATGCAGATACAACGGAATCTGCAGCGCTTCCATCAAGGGAGCTGCCGCAGCAAAATGATCAAAATGTGCATGGGTCAGCAGAATTGCCTTGGCATGCAATGCATGCTCCTTAAGCAGTGCCAGCAGCTTTTCTGCCTCCGCACCGGGATCAATAATCACCGCATGATGCTGTTGGTCAAAAACGATATGACAATTGGCCTGCAATTCGCCTACGGGAACAGTCAGCACTTGAATCATTGTCAGAGCAAACTCCTTTCGTTAATTGGCGGCACGATCCGCAGAAACCACATCCCTTACCCGACGCAGCTTTTCCAGCAAGGTACGAAGCTGCTCCAGCGTTGCAACTGTAATGGTGGCTTCAAAGATCGTATTGCCGTTTTTCAGTGTACGGGATGCCGAATACAAAATCGGTACTCTGGCATCGGCAAGCACACCGCAGATATCGTATACCAGTCCCACACGAGAAGTCGCAAGCACCTCAATGCTCACCTGAATCTCCTTGGGCGTTACATTTCCGGACCATTCCACCTGCACCCAGCGCTCCAGCTCTTCGGGCACATCACGACGCACGGCAGAGGTATAATTTTTGCAGCTTTTGGTATGCACAGAAAGTCCATGGCCTCTGGTAATAAAGCCCACCACTTCATCGCCGGGCAGCGGACTGCAGCACTGAGCATATTTGACCATGCAGCTTTCGATTTCATCCAGTATGATTCCACTGCTTCCATTTTGATGCAATGGCTTCACGGGAAGCAGGATTGTAGGCTCCTCATCCCCCAGCGTCTGCTGCTGGGCATAGCGTTTCTGATACTGCTCACGCAG
>JAFXJT010000044.1 GCA_017532085.1 Oscillospiraceae bacterium
AGTCGTGCGCCTTAGACCAGCTCAGCCATCTTTCCATCAATATTATACATGATTGTGAATGGTGCGAGTGACGGGACTTGAACCCGTACGCCGAAGCACACGCCCCTCAAACGTGCCTGTCTGCCAATTCCAGCACACTCGCATTTGGTACTTCGATATTATAGCAAATATATGCGGAAAAGTCAAGCGGATTTTCAATGGTTTCGAATTTTTGGCAGGATATACAAAATTGCGGTGGCTTCCTTAGAAAAGATTGACAAAATGTCAAGAGACGGAACTTCAAAAATAGTTGCACTTTTATGCTGAAAAGTAGGCAAAATAATTCACAAAAATTGTCTATGTAACGTAAATACGATGAAAAAACGTAAAAAACTAGGCAATAAGCTCTTAATTCGGATTTCGGCATACTTGACAAAATTCATACAACGTGATAAGCTAAATTAGCCATTTGTTTTGCTTTAGGGGAAACTATATTCACACGAAGAAAAAGAGAAAAGAGAATTACAAATGGAGGTTTTTATCATGAGTAAGCGCTTAATCAGTGCCGTGTGCGCAATGGTCATCGGTATGAGCTCGATGGCATTCAGCGCCAGTGCGGCAGACCGCTGCGACCAAGGTACGCAGGACGGTTATGACTGGGAACTGTGGAATCAGTACGATCGAGGCAACGCGCAGATGCAGCTTCTGGGCAACGGAAAATACAGCTGCAGCTGGAGCGGTATTGAGAATGTATTGTTCCGAACCGGCAAAAAGTGGGTGAACAACTCGCCTCAATGGGATACCCTCGGCGGTATTACAATGGAGTACAGCGCAGACTACAAACCCAACGGCAACTCTTATCTCTCTGTTTACGGCTGGACCAAGTCTCCGCTCGTTGAGTATTACATCGTCGAGAGCTGGGGCACCTGGAGACCGCCAGGGGGCACCGGCTACAAGGGTACCATTACCGTAGACGGCGATCAGTATGATGTTTATCAGACCACACGTGTCCAGCAGCCTTCTATCGAAGGTACCAAGACATTCCCGCAGTACTTCAGTGTGCGTAAGGATGGCCAGAAGCGTACCAGCGGTACCATTGATATTGCCAAGCACTTTGCAGAATGGGAAAAGATGGGCCTGGATATGGGCGGACTTTATGAGGTTTCGCTTGTAACTGAGGGCTATCAATCCAGTGGTTCTTGTACGGTAACTAAGAATAATATTACGCTCGGTCAGGGCAGTACGACGCCTCCTGCCGATCCTGAGCCCGAAGTAAGCTTTACACCCCCCAGCGGCAGCGGCAAGGGTGTTACCGATAATTTCGAGGGCAGCGGAACAAGCTGGGCAGGCCGCGGCGATGTAAGCTATGGCTTTACCAAGGAATTTACCCATGGCGGCAGTCAATCATTGTATGTCACAGACAGAACACAGGCATGGCATGGTCTGACAGTACCTTCGGGTACCGATTTGGTTGCCGGTCAGAGCTATGATATTTCTGCTTTTGTCGGCTACAAGAATGATACGTACGCATCGCAGGGCTACACACTTGGTCTGCAATATGATCTTAACGGTTCAACGGCGTATGATGATCTGGTAAGTGCTACATCATCCAGCGGCAAGTGGGCAGAGCTGGCAACCACCTTTACGGTTCCCAGCGGTGCAACCTCTATTTCGCTGTACGTGCAGACCGCCTATACCGAAACGCCTTCTGCATCGGATCTGGTCTCTTTCTATCTTGATGATGTGCAGCTGACCGCTAAGGGATCTACCACAACGGCTCCCGGAAATAATGATACCGATGTGAATCCCGGCAATCCCAACAGTGAGTATCTGAAGGAAGCCTTTGCATCCTGCTTCAAGCTGGGTACCTCCGTCAGCCCCCACGAGCTTGGCTCCGGCGGCGATTTCATCAAGAAGCACTTCAACAGCATTACACCCGAAAATGAACTGAAGCCCGATGCCCTTCTCGATCAGACTGCTTCTCAGCAGAGAGGCAATAATGTGAATGCGCAGGTGAATCTGAACAGAGCTGCACAGACACTGAGCTTCTGCGAGCAGAATGGTATTGCTCTTCGCGGTCATACCTTCATCTGGCACAGTCAGACTCCTGACTGGTTCTTCCGTGAAAACTTCTCCAACAACGGCGCTTATGTCAGCAAACAGATTATGGATCAGCGTATCGAAAGCTTTATCAAGAATACATTTGAAGCATTGAAAGCACAGTATCCGAATCTGAATGTTTATGCATATGACGTATGTAATGAGCTGTTCCTCAATGATGGCGGCGGAATGCGGAAAGATTATGCAACCAGCAATTCGGCACCTTCCACATGGACAAAGATTTACGGCGAGAACAACAACGAGTTCGTGTTTACTGCATTCAGAGCTGCAAGAAAGTATGCTCCTGCAGGCTGCAAGCTGTATATCAACGACTATAACGAGTATGTTCCGGCTAAGACCAACGATATCTATGAACTGGCTATGGCGCTTAAGAAAGAAGGCATCATCGATGGTATCGGTATGCAGTCTCACTTAGCAACCAGCTATCCCAGCGCTTCTGAGTATAAGACAGCGCTTGAGAAATTCATCAGCACCGGTCTGGATGTTCAGATCACCGAGCTGGATATTACTTGTTCCGATTTCGATGAACAGGCTAAGCTGTACAAGGAAATCTTCCAGCTGGCAGTGGATCATGCAGATTCTATCAGCAACTTGACTCTCTGGGGCACGCATGACAACATCAGCTGGCGTGTTGAGCATAATCCGCTTCTGTTCGGCTCCGGTTATCAGCCGAAGCCTGCATACTACGCTGTTATGGAAGTTGCAAAGACGATTTCGGTGGAAACAACAACTACTACCACTACTACTACAACCACTACCACCACAACAACGACAACCACGACCACAACAACCACTTCTCAAACGATTGATCCGAGCAAATATGGCGATGTGAACTGTGATGGTCTCATTAAGATTGATGATGCTGTTCTGCTCAGTCGTTATGTCGGTGAAGATACGAGTATCAATGTTACCCAGCAGGGTACTGCCAATGCCGATTGCGATGGTGTTTCCGGCATCAATGCCAATGATACCGCTGCAATTCTCATGTATCTGGCTGGATTGGTAACAAAGCTCGGTTAATCCAACGATAGCCTTGTAAAACCATACACAAAAAGTGCCTCTTTCCGATGAGAAAGGGGCGCTTTTTTATGATGTTCATTTTTTGGTACATTCTTTGACGTTCTCCTTGACAAATGCGATTCCTGCTGTTACAATTAAAATAGAACATATGTTCTGTTTTTGAGGATCGCCATAAAAGGAGGAAGCAATGTTGCAAACACAAGGAAGACGATATGAGAAAAACGCCGGGGAATATGCCCGTATGTATCAGACATACCGGGCAGCGCTGCGTGCATTGGATGCGCGGCGGCGTGCACTGTGCAGCGAGTTGAAATGCTGTATGCAGCACAAAGCCGGCAATCGGCAATCGGCATATCAGCAGTATCGATTAGAGCAGCGCATTGCTCTGCTGACCGAGGAGTATGGCGAGCTTGCAGAAGCCATGCGTTGTATTGCGGTATATGCCAATGGCAAGCGGGGTGCCTGCGTATGACCGAGAAACGCAAGCGTGTTTCTCAGGAGGTGCTGCAATATGATGAAGCTTGGGTGGCACAGTGTGCGGCGGATACAGCGGCTGCGTTTGGATTTGATGAGATACCCATGCAGCGGCAAAGGGCAGCTTTGCTTCGTGCCGCAAGAGCCGTCTGGCAGCGAGAGCTGACACCTTGTCAGCGACAGTATTTTGCACTCTATTGCTTTGAAGGCAAGACAATGAAAGAGATCGCAGAGCAGTATTCGGTCGCAGAATCCACCGTTTCCCGCACATTGAAACGAGCACGAATCCGATTGCGACGTTATCTGCAATATTATCTCACCGATGCTGCGAGCAGACTGGAAGATCCGTGATGATTCGTCAGTCAATGAGCACAATTGCATCTTGCGAAGCAACCGTTTTTATGGTATAGTAAAAGCAGAATCTGTTTTGCATATCAATTGTATTTGAGGGGGATTTGTTTATGAAACTGAGCAAGGTTTTTCTTTCCCTTTGCTGTGCGGCAGCGATGCTGTTGGGATCGGCTCTGCCCGATCGATCCGCAATGAAGGCGGAGGCGGCATCGCCGGTCGTGTTCCAAGGGCTTACTGCCACGCCGTTTGCAGATGGTGCACCGTTTAAGGGCGTGGATGTGTCTTCAGTGATCGCCTTGGAGCGCAGCGGTGTGGTTTATCGGGATGTACAGGGAAATCCCTGCGATATCTTTCATACCTTAGCAGCATCCGGTGTGAATACCGTGCGTGTGCGAATCTGGAATGATCCTTATCATTCTGCAAGTCGTGCCACCTATGGCGGTGGTGCTTGTGATGTGGATTGTGCTGTGGCGATTGCAAAACGCTGCGCTGATGCGGGACTTGCCATGCTGCTGGATTTCCATTATTCGGATTTCTGGGCAGATCCTGCCAAGCAGAAAGCGCCGAAGGCCTGGGAACATTACAATCATTCGCAAAAGGCACAGGCTATTTATGAGTTTACCGCCAATACGCTGCAGAAGGTTGCAGCAACCGGTGTCCGGATTGCCATGGTGCAGATCGGCAATGAGACTACGGGCGGTATGTGCGGCACCATGCTTTCGGATTATGACTGGAGCCCGGATGGATGGCAGCTGCTTGGCAGTCTATGGAATGCCGGTGCAAAAGCCGTGCGTGAATTCGATCGGAATATCTTGGTTGCCGTTCATTTTACCAATCCCGAAAAGGCGGGGAATTATGAGTATTATGCCAAGATGCTGGCACAGTGCAATGTGGATTATGATGTGTTTGCGTCATCGTATTATCCATATTGGCATGGCACCATGGCGAATCTGACCAATGTGCTCAATGGCGTTGCAAAGAATTATCAGAAGCTGGTCATGGTGGCTGAGACCTCTTGGCTGTATACCAAAGCGGATGCCGATTTCTTCCCGAATACCATCTCCGGCGACGGGGATCTGGGCAGCTATGTCAACTATGCCATCAGTCCGGAAGGCCAGACCCAGTGTATTCGAGATGTATTTGCTGCAGTGGCGGCTGTCGAAAACGGAAAAGGCATTGGTGCTTTTTACTGGGAACCTGCATGGCTTTCGGTCGGCAGCAGCTATGATGAGAATTTGCAGAAATGGGAGCGCGATGGATCCGGCTGGGCTACGCAGGCTTCTATGGAATATGATCCTGACGGTAAGTATTACGGCGGCAGCTCTGTGGATAATCAGGCATTGTTTGATGCATCCGGCAAGCCGCTTTCTTCTCTGTCGGTATTTCAGCAGATTCGCGGCAGCGGTGTGACGACGGATCTGAATAATCTGTTGGAAAACCCCGGCTTTGAAATGCAGCATGGCTGGACAGATCGACCTACGGGATGGACGCTGCATCCGACTGCCGGTGATCATTTTGATGTGCGGCAGGAGGATCCCTATGACGGGGCCTGTGCCTTGCATTGGTATTCCGAAACCGCATTCTCTGACAGTACAGCTGCTGCAGCCATACAGATCCGAAACGATGGTGCCTATGAATTTTCCTTGCATATGCAAGGCGATGTGACTTCGCACTATGTGTTAACCATTGCCGTGAATGGAACCGTGTGTGATACCGCAGAAGGAGAACTGGCCGGTTGGAATCAATGGCTGCATCCTTCCGTTTCCGCAAATGCATACAGCGGAGACCAAGTGCGCATTCAGCTTCGGATATCGGGCGGAGCCGGTTCCTATGGTTCGGCAGATGCCTGCACCTTGTATTGTCGGCCCATACAGGAAACGACTGCTTCCTCCACTACTGACACTACAACAACTACTACCACAACTACAACGACTGCGCCGCCGCAGCTGCTGATGGGGGATGTGGATGAAAATGGTGTGATTGCTATTGGTGATGTGGTGCTGCTGTGCCGGTTTGTGGCAGAGGATCCGTTTGTTAATGTATCCTTGCAGGGCAGAGCACAGGCAGATCTTGATCATGATGGCAAACCAACCGCATCGGATGCTGCGTTGATTCTGCGCAGATTGGCAATGCTGGATTGACAGAATATGCGTACAGCGTAAAGATTCGGCGGCGTTTTTTGTAAAATCGCTTGCATTTTTCTGACAGGTGTGATATACTGTTTTGTAAGAGATGCAGACAGCATTTCGGAATAATATTTCACTAGAATATCGATTCGGAAAGGAATGATCAGCAATGTTTTTACATGAACTTGGAAAAATTGAAGCAGAGGCATTTCTGACACTGGCATCGGAAATTATCGAGGATGACGGCATCGTCAATCTGGAAGAAGCACAGATTCTGGAACAATATGAGCGCGAAATGCGTGTAATCGGCTTCACCTATGATGCAGCTGCAGCGAATGCTGCCCGCAATACATTGGCACAGCTGAATGAGACCCTCCGCCGTAAGGTGTACATGGAGCTGTTCGCTGTTGCGATCTGCGATAGCTTTGAGGATGTCAATGAGCGGCGCACACTGAATGCGCTGCGGGATTCTTTTGGCTTGGATGAGCGTGTCTGTCGTGCGTTGGAGGCTTGTGTGCTGGATCTTTACAGCGTGTATGCCGAGATTGATGAAGCCTTGACCATGGAGTCCTCTCCTGTGAATGTGGTGCAATAAACACATATTTGCAATATAGAAATGAAACTGCTCTTGATCCTGTTATCAAGGGCAGTTTTTTGACCTTGGTTTGCCAAAGATTTCCTGCCGTCCTATGAAAAATAACGATATTTCTGCAAAATTTGTGAAAAATGACCCTTGAGAAATCACAAAGAATATGCTATAATATTAATAACGAAGTCAGGAAAAAGGAGGCGGTACAATGATCGAGCAGCTCTCTGTGGGGCAGTGCGTTTGCTATGGCGGAACCGGTGTCTGTCGTGTAGAACGCATTGAAACAGTGCCTTTCCCCGATGAACAGCATATGCGGAAATGCTGCGAGCTCAAGCCGGTGGGCAATCCTTCCATGGCAATTCTGGTTCCGTTGGATAATGCGGCGCTTTGTGCAAAGATCAAGCCGCTTCTGTCAAAGCAGGAGATCGATAGGATGATTTCTGCATTGCCCGATCTTCCCTCCCTGTGGATGGAAGAGCGCAAACAGCGTGCAGCTGAATTCCGCCGGATTCTTTCTGCCGGCGATGCACAGACTCTGTTGCAATTGCTTTATACGCTCAAGCAGCAAAGAGAAATCTTGCGGCAAAACGGCAAAAAATTAGCCTCAGCCGATTTGCTGGTGTGGAAAGAAGCTGTGCGGGTGATCGATGAAGAATTTGCCTATTCCTTGGGCATCAGACAGCAGGATGTACCTGCATATATCAGCGATCAGCTGCAAACAATCGAATGAGATCAAAACGGATGGCCCTGTGCGATCCGTTTTTTTGTACACAGGTTCGACAGAAAAGTGCAAGCGCATTCGTAAATTCAATATCATGTTACTAATTTACAATTCGTTCATATTTTGTTTACGAAAAGCCGCTTCTTTTCTTTCGGGCTTTTGATAGAATAAGAATGAGAAACTATCCGGAAAGGAGGCGTGAATGGTGGAACAGGCAGTTGCTGTTCGGAATACCGATTATATTGATGTTGTGGAAGAATTTTGTTATGACAGCCGAAATGCACAGTATAATCATGATTATCATTTGTGGCGCAAGAATACAAAATCACGCTTTCTTTATCGTTGCTCACAGAATAAAAAAGAGCATAGCTATATGGATGGCACAGGCTTTGCCTCCACTGATGTGGCTATTATAGAGCGAAATACGCTGCAGCGTGTCAGTGAGCTGCTCGGGCTTGCATTGTTATGTTTCCTTATATGCTTTTTGCTGTGCGGATCCTTTTTGATCTGGGCACTGCAGCAGCTGGGAATGGATATCCATCTCGATTTTCTGACACTCACCATGGGCGGCAGTCAGTGGCTGGTCGTAGGTGTGCGGACGTTGGTAGTGCTGGTGCAATATGGCAGTGCGCTGCTGCTGCTCAATCATTTTTTCCGTCTGCCGACGAGAGTGCGGGTGCCATTCTCGCTGCGTGCATTTCCGGAAACTGTGGCAGCAATCGGAGGCGCAATGCTGTGTGCTGCTGTGTATTGCATTCCGGATTATGCCTTGAACAGCGGCGCAGAGGCGGCACAGCAGCTGTTCTCTTATAAAGATACCCTTGCTGTGACAACATATGGTTTGTTTGATGCAGTGGTGGTTTCGATTCTCAGCGAGTTATTGCTGCGAGGTACGCTGTTGCCGGTGCTGCGTCAATTTGGCGATCGCTTTGCGGTTCTGACCGTTGCCGGTGTTGCTTTTTTGCTTCCCAATGCGCTGCCTGCCCGTCTGGGAGAATGCTGCGTGGGTATGGTTTCCGGCTATTTGCTGGTGAAGGGCGGATCGTTCCATAATTGCGTGATTCTGCGTGCGGTGTATGCTGCATTGATCTATGCACGGCTCAGCCTTGTGTACCAGGATGATGCTTCACTTTCCATCGGCGGCTATCTGCTGATTCTTTTGGCAGGATTCGGCTTGTCCTCTCTGTTTTATTGGCTGGAACGAAAAAATCACTTGCGGTTTACCAATCGGGATACATATTTGCCATCCGGCAAAAAACTGCTGATCTTTTTTGAAACAATGACGATGCTGCCGTGGCTGGCAATTTCGCTGATCTTTGCTCTGATTCAGCTTGTTTGCTAGCATTTCTTTGCAAGAGGAGGTGCGTTTCGTGGACGATTTTGATTATATGCGGGAAGCAATGCGATTGGCAGAGCTTGCAGCAATGGAAGGGGAAATCCCGGTGGGAGCGCTGGTTGTAGAGCGAGATACCGGTGAAATTCTCGGAAAAGGCTATAATAAAAGAGAGTCCGGTCATTCGCCGCTGGCACATGCAGAACTGATTGCCATGGAAGCGGCTGCGCAAAAACGAGGCTCATGGCGGCTTTCGGGCTGTATCTTATATGTTACGATGGAGCCGTGCCCGATGTGCAGCGGTGCGATCATTAATGCACGGTTGGATCGGGTTGTGTTTGGCGCATATGACGAAAAAGGCGGAGCGGTCTGCTCGGTGGAGGAAATGTTTTCTTTGCCTTACAATCACCGCCCCCGTGTGACGGCCGGATTGCTGGAAGAGCCTTGTGCGGAACAGCTACGCCGGTTTTTTTTGCAGCTGCGCAATAAAGAGTGAGAGATATTTTGATAAAACGATTCGAAAATTATGCAATTTGCACATTGTATCATGCTGTTTTTTGTGCCAAACGAAAAAAAGCAGTAAATTTTGTGCGCCTGCTTGCATTTCGAAGTAAGCTGTGATATAATAGAATTGTATGATTGTAGGTGAGCGGCACTGTCTGATATAGACAGCCTCATCAGAGAAAGGAATGCGTGATTTATATGGCAACCGTTTTGATTACCGGTGGCTGCGGAATGATCGGCGATAAGGTTTGCTCTGGTCTCCTGAAAAAAGGAAATACAGTCATTGCCGTTGACACAAAACCCAGTGATTATAACGCGCAAAAGGAGAATTTTTTCTTCCGTCAAGCAGCCCCCAATGAAAAAGGAAAATATGGCGACATTTTTGATGAATTTGAAATCGATTATGTCGTCCACCTTGCATGCACTGTGGATAATGATCTCGGTCCGATTGTGGATAAAGCAGAGATCGATATGAGTGCTGCTTGTGATAAATTTTTGTATAAGCTTGCTGTCGGCAAGAATATCAAAAAATTTATTCTGGTCAGTACAACACAGGTCTACAAGCAGCCCGAAAACCGTGAGCCCGTTCGTGAGGATGATCCCAAACGGCCGATCACAAACTATGGCAAGCTGAAATCCGAGGCAGAGCGTGCTTTTGCGGCGGATGTGGCTCGCACCAAAACCATGATTTGCTGCATCATGCGGATTCCGGCAGTGTATTCGCTTGATTTTACGGATAATCTGATGTCCCGTATTACGGATCCGAAGGATAAGACGCTGTTTGTATATCGTACCGGTGAATATGGCTTCCATATGTGCTGCGTACATAATGTTTCTGATTTTATCATATGCTTCCTGCGTCAAGCGGATGAATTGACCTATACCGGCAACTATAATGTTGCAGATGCCAGTCTTGTAATGGCTTCTGAAATCATTACGTTTATGAAGGAAAACCATCGTCTGGGTCCGGTATTGCAGCGCAACAGCATCGGCAACGTGCTGCTCAAGCGAGTGTTTGGCAGTGTTACGCCGCAGGAGCGTACCGATTACCGTTTCCTGGATTTTGCAACACTGGATAAAAACTTTATGTTTGATACCAGCAAAGCAGCAAGACTTTGTCCCTTCCGCTGGAATATCAAGAATACAAAGTAAACGTGCCCGCTTAGATCGCTGCTGATGCATATCGGGGACGATCGCACCATAACCTTGAAGAAACAGAAAGGAATTATACTCGAATGATCAAACCAATTCTCGACGACAGCTTTGTCCCTGCGGTGTACTTCAACCGCGATTTTCTCAGCACCGCAAAGCGCCCGTTTTCCATTGCCGTTGAGCGTGAGGACGGACTTGTGTATCGCCGTGATACAATGCTTGGCGATGACACTGCGCAAAACTGCCTTTATGCAGAACGCTTGATCAAAACGATTCTCTGGTGTGCCGGTGGTTGGAAAGTGATTCTTGCCGGCGATCATGAGGTTTATTGCTATATTCGGGATGCCTATACAAAAGAAGGCATTCGTGCTTTTGATACGGATTTCTGGAGCACAACCTATGAGCGCCCCTTTGAGGTGGAAGAACGCAGCATGGAGGATATGCCCGAAAGCTGTGCACGTCCGCTTTCGATCGGACGGAATCTGGGTGGCTGTCGTGTCGGCTTTGATGCCGGCGGCAGTGATATTAAGGTCGCTGCTGTGGTGGATGGCGAAACCATCTGGTCGCAGGAGCTGATCTGGCTGCCGAAGCTCGCCGAGGATATCTCTTATCATCAGAAGCACATCCGTGAAGCCATTGAACTGGCTGCTTCCAAAATGCCTCGCTTTGATGCGGTTGGCGTCAGCACGGCCGGTGTTCTGGTGGCAAATCGTGCAATGGTTTCCCATCTGTTTTTGAAAGTGCCGAAGGATACGCAAGGGGATGCCTGCAAGAATGTCTATGTGGATGTTCTGGAAGAAATGGGCGTGCCTTATGCAGTTGCCAATGATGGCGATGTGGCTGCTCTGACAGCCTCCATGGCGTTGGATGTCAATGGCGTATTGGGTATTGCAATGGGCACCAGCCAAGCAGGCGGCTATGTGGACAGCAATGGCAATGTAACCGGCTGGCATAATGAGCTTGCGTTTGTTCCTGTGGATTATAATCCCGATTCTGCTGTGGATGAGTGGTCGGGCGATTACGGCTGCGGCGTAAAGTATTTCTCGCAGGATGCAGTCATTCGTCTTGCTCCCAAGGCCGGAATTACACTGGATGATTCGCTGACTCTGGCTGAAAAGCTGAAGGCAGTGCAGGATCTGCTGGAACAGGGACATGAGGGCGCTAAGGATATCTTCCGTACCATCGGTACCTATTTCGGTTATGCCATTGCCAATTATGCCGATTTCTATGATATCCGGTATTTGCAGATTTCCGGTCGTGTGACTTCCGGTATTGGCGGCGATCTGGTGATTCAAGGCGCCAAAGAGGTACTGAAGGCTGAATTCCCAGCATTGTATGAGCAGATTCAGTTTATCCTTCCCGATGAGATGGATCGCCGTGTCGGTCAGGCCGTCGCAGCAGCTAGTCTTCCCAGCACCGCGCAATAAATCGCGGCACCGGCTTTCCTGTGCGGTTCCGCTTTGCGCAGCCATGCAGGGCCGATACTACGAATGAAAGGGTATCACGCCTGATTGCGTGACTTTTGGTTTGCATTTATGATTTTGAAGAATCTGACACTGAATGGTGTTCTTTCCGATATTACCGTTGAAAATGGCAAGATTACTGCCATTACACCTGCATCTCCCGATACCGAAGGGGAAAACTTTGATGCTATGGTGGTCATTCCCGGTCTTGTGGATATTCATACCCATGGCTGTGCCGGTTATGATACCATGGATGCACATTTTGAGGAAATCAGCAATTATCTGGCGCAAAACGGTACGACCTCGTTTTTGCCGACTACTATGACAATGGATTATGAATCCATTCGTCGTGTAACCGATGCATCCCGTGAGGTGAGCGGCGCACAGATTCTGGGCTTCCATATGGAAGGCCCGTATATCGCTGAAAAATATAAGGGCGCACAGAATGGCAAGTTCATTAAGGATCCTGATCTTGAGGAATTTAAAAGCTTGCCCGATATGAAAATGGTAACCATTGCACCGGAGCTTACCGGCAGCATGGATTTCATCAAGCATTGCGGCGCTGTGGTATCTTTGGGTCATACCGCTGCCGATTACGATACCTGTATCGCAGCCATTGAAGCCGGCGCAATGTGTCTGACCCATACCTTCAACGCAATGCCCGGTATTCATCATCGCAATCCCGGCCCGATCGGTGCTGCGGTGCAAAAGAACATCTATGTGCAGGCGATTACAGATGGTCTGCATTTGCATCCGTCCATTGTGCTGATGCTGTATAAGACCTTTGGTCCCGAGCGTATGGTCATTATCAGTGACAGTATACGTGCCACCGGTCTGACAGATGGCATTTATGAATTCGGCGGTCAGCCCATCGAAGTGAAAAACAGTGTGGCTCGTACCATGGATGGTGCGATCGCAGGCTCTACCTCTACCTTGTGGAACTGTGTCAAGCAAGCGATTTCCTTCGGAATTCCGTTTGCGGATGCAGTGACAATGGCAACTCGTACACCTGCTGATCTGATTGGTGCGAAGAATAAGGGCAGAATTGAAGTGGGCGCCGATGCCGATCTGCTGATCCTAGATGAGGAGATGAATCTTTCTCATGTGATGATCGGCGGCAATTTCATCCACCAGGAGAATGAAGCGCATAAGCGCTATATGGAGGAAAAGAAGAAGATCAAGGAGATTGCTTCAATCTTCCATACCAATGGTGAGTTCATTGCCCATGAGTTGATCAATCGCGGCAATATCAATACCACTTACCGTGTGGATTTCCGGCAAGAGGATGGCACGGTGAAGTCCTATATCCTGCAGCGTGTGAACACCTATGTGTTCAAGAATCCAGTGCAGATTATGGAGAACATTGATCTGGTCACAACGCATCTGCGCAGTAAGGTGCGTCGTTTGAATAAGCCTGCGCTGCATTTCTATCATACCATTTATGATAATAAGAACTATTATATCGAAAATGGTACCGCCTTCTGGCGGATGGAGAACTATATCAACTCCGTGACCTTCGATTCCCGCGATGATCTGGATACCCTTCGTGGTGCCGGTGAGGCCTTTGGTGAGTTCCAGACACAGCTGTCTGATTTTGATGCCGCTCGGCTGTATGCAACCATCCCCGATTTCCACAATACCGCAAAGCGTCTGGATACGTTCTTTGAGGTTGTGGCTCAGGATGAATGCAAGAGAGTGGGTCTGGTGCAGGAGGAAATCGAATTTGTCAAGCAGCATCGCGCACTTGCTTCGCAGATGCAGCAAATGCTGGAAGCAGGCGATCTGCCGCTGCGTGTTACCCATAATGATACCAAAACCAATAATGTGCTCTTTGACCGTACTACCTATGCGCCGCTGACCATTATTGATCTGGATACGGTTATGCCCGGCCTCGCGATGCATGATTTCGGTGATGCGGTGCGTTTTGCAGCAAGTACCGCTGTGGAAGATGAAGCGGATCTGTCAAAGGTATCGCTGGATCTTGAAAAGTACCGTGCCTTTGCACAAGGCTTCATTGGCAAAACTGCCGATGCACTCACAGCAAACGAAATCAACACGATGGCACTGGGCGCAATTACCATTACCATTGAATTGGGTGTGCGCTTCCTGACTGACTATCTGACCGGTGATAAATACTTCAAAACCAATTATGAAGGTCATAATCTGGTGCGTGCACGCTGCCAGTTTGCGCTTGCCAAGGATATGCTGAAAAAGCGTGAGGAAATGGAGCGTATTGTACGTGATGTCGTAAGCGGCATTTGAGTGAATTACCGCAAACCCCGCCATCCAAAGACGGATGACGGGGTTTCTTGCCGACAAGATGTCGGCGCAATTTGAGCGATTACCAAAATGGAGGCTTATTATGCAGACTATTTGTGTGTTGTTCGGCGGTGTTTCGCCGGAGCATGATATTTCCCTGCGCTCTGCGGAAGCAGTTCTGAATCATATGAAAAGCGAAAACCGCAGCATTTTACCCATCGGCATTACCAAAGAGGGCAAATGGCTGCTGTATGGCGGTTCTGATTATGCGGAGATTGCTGCCAATACCTGGGAGCTGCATCCCAAAAACCGTGAGGCATTCCTTTCGCCGGTACGCGGCATGGGTCTGTGCATTGTGCAGTCCGATGGGACACTGAAAACAGTTCCGGTAGATGTGGTGTTCCCGGTATTGCATGGCGAAAATGGAGAAGATGGTACCATTCAAGGCTTATTTGAAATTGCGGGAATTCCCTATGTTGGATGCGGTGTGTTGGCATCGGCAGCTTCCATGGATAAATCAGTCACCAAACTGATGGCTGGTACGACAGGAGTGCGCCAGGCCGATTGGCTGGTGCTGCTGCGTCATGCATATCAACAGGATCCCAAGGCAATGTGTGCCGGTATTCTGGAAAAGCTGTCCTATCCTATTTTCATAAAGCCTTGCAGCACCGGTTCTTCGGTGGGCGTTTCCAAAGTCAAATCGGAAGAGCAATTGCAAAAGGCACTGGAATGTGCGTTTCGTTATGATGAAAAAGTACTTGCCGAAGAATTCATTCATGGCAAGGAAATCGAAGTGGCAGTGCTTGGAAATCAGAATCCCATTGCAGCAACCGCCGGTGAAATCGACGCAGGTGCTGAGTTTTATGATTTCGAGACCAAATACGTAACCACAACCTCCCGTCCGTATATTCCGGCTCGTATTGATGATTCGGCTATGGCATCTGTGCGGGAATGGGCTGTGAAGATCTATCAAGCATTGAGCTGCAAGGGACTTTCCCGTGTGGATTTCTTCGTGACATATGATACCAATGAAGTGGTGTTCAATGAAATCAATACCCTGCCCGGTTTTACATCAATTTCCATGTATCCGAAAATGTTTGCGGCAGATGGCGTTTCTTTTTCTGATTTGATTGAGCGAGTCATTGCACTGGCTTTGGAGGACTGAGCTATGTTCATGCTGGAGGAATGCAGCAACGTATCGCTTTCGGCTGCAGAGATCGCTGCCGTTTTGAAAAAAGATTTGCAAAACTGCGCTGATACGTCGTTTTCTGTGAGCGGGTTCAGTACAGATACCCGCACCATCACCCTAGGCAATTGTTTTATTGCCCTCAAGGGAGAAACCTTCAACGGAAATCGTTATGCAGCACAGGCTGCTGAAAAGGGCGCAGCACTGTGTATTCTTTCGGAGCAGCCCGATCCGCTGCCTGCTGCGCCGTATTTGATCGTGGAGGATACAGTTCAGGCCTATGGCTTGATTGCAGCATATTATCTGGAGCGACTGAAAAGCAATGGCACCAAGGTGGTTGCGATTACCGGCAGCAGCGGCAAAACAACGGTCAAAGATATGACAGCAACGGTGCTTTCCTCTTGGTATCGTACCAGCGCTACCGTGGGAAATCATAATAATCATATTGGATTGCCCTATACGATCCTGCATATGCATTCCGGAACGGAAGCTGCCATTTTGGAAATGGGCATGAATCATGAAGGTGAGATTCGTTATCTGACCAAGATCGCTCGTCCGGATGTATGTATCATTACCAATATCGGCACAGCGCATATCGGAAATCTTGGCTCGCAGGATAATATTTTCCGTGCCAAGTTGGAGATTGTTGAGGGGATGAATCCCCAGACAGGCAAGCTGATCGTTTCTGCGGAGGATCGCTATCTTGCACAAAGTGCAGAGCTGCCGGTGACAGGAGAGAATCTGTGCTATATCAGCCGCTGCGGCAATGCAGAAGCAGCGTTGCAGGCTGTGGAGATCTGTGAATCGCCGGAGCATACGGAATTCACCGTGCAATATCAAGAAGAATCGGCTAAGGTTCGGCTGCCAATGACAGGTCTGCACAATGTGACCGATGCATTGCTTGCGATACAGGCGGGATTGGTGCTTGGTGTACCTCTTGCCAAATCTGCTGAGGCACTTTGCAGCTTTGTACCCGGCGCAATGCGCAGTGATCGAGTGATTCTTGGCAATTGCACCATCATAAGAGATTATTACAACGCCAATCCCGAAGCCATGCGGGCTTCTTTGACTGCGCTGCAGACGATTGCAGGCGATGCCTATCGGATTGCCGTGCTGGGCAATATGAATGAGCTGGGTGATTATGCGGCAAATGCGCATCGTGAGCTGGGCGAGTATGCAAAAAATATAGTGGATGCAGCATTTTTCTATGGCCCGAATTATGCAGATTTTGCAAAGGGATATGGTGAGGAGACACAAGCATTTACCAGGCAGGGAGATTTATCCGCAGCACTGCTTACTTTGTTGGAAACGAAGAGCAATCAGCCGGTTTATCTGCTGATCAAAGGCTCTCGGGGAATGCAGATGGAACATGTATTCGAGGCGCTTGAGAGCGCATTGAGATAATAAAAATACACAGAATGCTTTTTATGGCACTCTGTGTATTTTTTGTTTATATACGTCGGAACGCAATGGGGGATTGCTTACAGAATCATGGATTGACCGGTCATTTCTTTCGGCTGAGGCAGACCCAGCATTGTCAGCATGGTAGGTGCAATATCAGCCAATACACCGGTTTCACGCAGCTTGCAATCGCCTTCGCCGGCTACGATAAAGGGAACAGGGAAGGTGGTGTGTGCAGTAAAGGGTGCGCCATCCGGCTCATACATCTTATCGGCATTACCGTGATCGGCAGTGATCAGTACTTTACCGCCCTTAGCGAGA
Source organism: Oscillospiraceae bacterium (assembly GCA_017532085.1). Taxonomy (GTDB): domain Bacteria; phylum Bacillota; class Clostridia; order Oscillospirales; family Ruminococcaceae; genus Firm-04. Next base: position 17,001 of record JAFXJT010000044.1, read on the forward strand.
ACAGCATCGGCTACCTTGCCGATACAGGTATCCACTGCCTCAACAGCAGCCTTGGCAGCGTCGAAAATACCGGTATGACCAACCATATCGCAGTTTGCATAGTTGAGAATAATCACATCGTATTTATCTGCTGCAATTGCCTCCAGAACCGCATCGGTCACTTCATAAGCACTCATTTCCGGCTTCATATCAAAGGTGGCTACATCGGGAGACTTGATGAGGATTCTGTCCTCGCCCTCGAATTGACGCTCTTCACCGCCGTTGAAGAAGAAGGTAACATGTGCATATTTCTGGGTTTCGGCAATGCGGAGCTGGGTCTTGCCGCACTTGCTCAAGTACTCACCCATGGTCATATCCAGTGCTTCGGGAGGAAATGCTACGGAAACATTGGGCATAGTAGCGTCGTATTGTGCCATGCAGACAAAATGCACCGGGAAGAATCCGTTTTTGCGTGCAAAGCCCGTAAAGTCGGCATCCACGAAAGCACGGGTGATCTGTCTTGCACGATCGGGACGGAAGTTGAAAAATACTACGCTGTCGTTTTCACGGATCATGCCTTCCGCATCAATGACAGTGGGCAGCATGAACTCATCGGTAACTTCGTTTTCATAGGATGCCTGAATGGCACCCACAGGGCAGCAGCCCTTTACGCCCTCGCCATATACCATGGCAGCATATGCCTTTTCCACACGATCCCAAGCGTTGTCACGATCCATAGCATAAAAACGGCCCATTACGGTGGCAACCTTGCCAACACCGATTTTCTTCAGCTCAGCGCAGGCTTCTTCCATATACTCAGCAGCCGAAGAAGGTGGTACATCACGTCCATCCAGAAATGCATGGATGTATACCTTTTCGATGCCGAAGCGCTTTGCCATTTCGCACAGACCATACATATGGGTCTGGTGGCTGTGCACGCCGCCGGGAGAAAGCAGACCCATCAGATGCAGTGCAGTGCCTTTTTCCTTGGCATTGTTCATTGCGGCAACCAATGCCGGATTCTCATAGAAATCACCGTCTTGGATGGATTTGGAGATCTTGACCAGCATTTGATATACGATTCTGCCGGCACCGATATTGGTGTGACCCACCTCGGAGTTACCCATCTGTCCATCCGGCAGACCGACATCCAGACCGGAAGCGCCGAGGGTGGTGTTGGGATAGGTTGCAAAATAGCGGTCTAAATTGGGGGTAGCGGCAGCGGCAATGGCATTTCCATAGGCATCCTTGTTGATGCCGAAGCCATCCATAATCAACAAAGCAACAGGTGCTTTCGTCATAAGTCACATTTCCTTTCTATCCGATTGATATGCAAAACACAGGAGACCTTTTGCGGGTCTCCTGTATCAACGCAAGTCATATGCTTGAGACTTATTTGGAAGCCTCAGCCAGCAGCACGCCGAACTTTTCGGCAACCAGAGAAGCACCGCCGATCAGACCGCCGTCGATGTTTTCCTTAGCCAGCAGCTCAGCAGCGTTCTTTTCGTTCATAGAGCCGCCATACTGAATGGTCATGCCGTCAGCGATCGCCTGATCATAACGCTTGGCAACCACGCCGCGGATGAATGCGCAAACTTCCTCAGCCTGCTCAGCGGTAGCGGTTTTGCCGGTGCCGATGGCCCATACAGGCTCGTAAGCGATGATCACGTTCTTTGCATCCTCAGCGGAAATACCGGTGAATGCAGCAACGGTCTGCAGCTCAACAACATCCTCGGTAATGCCGTCTTCGCGCTCAGAGAGCATTTCGCCAACGCAGAGGATGACCTTCAAACCGGCAGCCAAAGCAGCCTTTACACGACGGTTTACAGTGAGATCGGTCTCAGCAAAATACTGTCTGCGCTCGGAATGGCCGATAATGACATATTCCACGCCCATCTCCTTGAGCATATCGGCAGCGATTTCACCGGTAAATGCACCGCTCTTCTTGAAATGGCAGTTCTCAGCGCCCACAGCGATGTTGGTGCCTTCGGTCAGTCGCAGTGCTGTTTCCAGATCGGTGTAAGGAACGCAGATTACCACACCGCAGGTTTTATCTGCAGCAATGGGCTTCAGCTCGTTGATGAGCTTCTCAGCGCCCTTTCGATCCATATTCATTTTCCAGTTGCCGGCAATGACAGCCTTTCTCAGATTCTTATTCATGGGAAACACTCCTTTATGTTTGATCGGATTTGAATGAATTCACAAGAAATACAGAACTTATCTGAATGGAGGTACAATATCCTTCATCATGTGGCAATAGTGGTATTCCAACAGGACCTGCTTTGCGTTATCCGCCATAATGACAGAGTGCCAGCGATTCGCCGTCTGCATGGTATAGAACTCCAGAGCCTTGTAAAAATCATTGAATTCGGCTTTTTGAACGCCATTGCCGTTGGAAAATATAACGATATAACCGGTTTCCATTTTAACCTCCATCACGCACCAAAATCGGGCGAATACAGCAGTATATTCGCCCGAATCGGATCTGTTTTCTTATTTTTCGGCGATGACAGCAACGCCGGGCAGAACCTTGCCCTCCAGATACTCCAGAGAAGCGCCGCCACCGGTAGAGATGTGGCTCATCTTATCAGCAAAGCCCAGCTGAATTGCAGCGGTAGCAGAATCGCCGCCGCCGATGATGGTAGTGGCATCTGCCTCAGCCAAAGCCTCGCAGACTGCAACAGTACCCTTCTTCAGAGTCGGGTTCTCGAACACGCCCATAGGACCGTTCCAGACAACAGTCTTGGCAGACTTTGCTGCCTCAGCAAACAGTTCTGCGGTCTTGGGACCGATATCCAGACCCATCTTATCTGCAGGAATTGCACAGGATTCGCAAACATCCACAGTGATCTCGCCATCAATGGGGTTCGGGAATTCGGATGCAATGACCGTATCGATCGGCAGCAGGATCTTCTTGCCCAGAGACTCTGCCTTTGCAAGCATTTCCTTGCAGTAGTCAATCTTCTCTTCATCCACCAAGGAGGTACCGATGGTGCCGCCCTGTGCCTTGATGAAGGTATAAGCCATACCGCCGCCAATGATGAGGGTATCGCACTTCTCCAGCAGATTGGAGATAACATTCAGCTTATCAGCAACTTTTGCACCGCCGAGAATTGCAACGAAGGGACGTGCAGGATCCTCAACCGCATTGCCGAGATACTGAATCTCCTTCTGCATCAGATAACCGACAGCGGTCTCCTTGACATAGGAAGCCACACCTGCGGTAGAAGCATGGGCACGGTGTGCAGAACCGAAGGCATCCATGACAAATACCTGATTGTCAACCAGATCAGCCAGCTCGGAAGCAAAGCCCTCAGCATTTTTGGTCTCCTCAGCACCGCGGAAACGGGTGTTTTCCAGCAGCACGATTTCGCCGTCGTTCATTTCAGCAACAGCCTTCTTTGCGTTTTCACCGACAACAGTATCATCCTTAGCGAAAACAACCTTGGTGTCCACCAGCTCTGCCAGACGAGCCGCTACGGGAGCCAAAGAGAACTTGTCCTCGGGTCCGTTCTTGGGCTTGCCCAGGTGGGAGCACAGAACAACCTTGCCGCCTTCTGCCAGCAGCTTCTTGATGGTAGGGAGTGCAGCAGTGATACGATTGTCGTTGGTGATGACGCCATCCTTCAGCGGAACATTAAAATCGCAGCGGACAAGAATCTTTTTGCCCTTTGCTTGAATGTCATCAACCGTTACCTTATTCAAACCTGCCATATGAAAAACATCCTTTCATAAAGTAAATTTAGGATACTTGGGAATAAGATTGTGAAGCTTTTCACAACCAATCTATATTGTACACTATTTTACGCAATTTGGCAAGAGGTTACGCAAATTCTACCGAAAAATTTTCGCATGGTTCTTTGCATGCTTTTGTCCAATCCGCCAAAGATGGACGGCAGCTGACGGTCAGCCGATGAGATAATATCCTTCATCGGTTTTGAGCATGATCATTTCTCCGTTCTGCACGACAGGCACTGTGTAATCATCGCCTTCATATTGTGCATACAGCGTGAACTGCACATCACGGATTTCGACAGCATCTTCCTTGCAGTCATTGGCGAAGGCTTCATCGAAAATACCGGCACTGATCCATGTTTCAAAGAAATTCTCCACATCCTCCGTTGCGCAATAGGAAAGCTCCAGCTTCGTGAAGGTCCAGCTCTCATAGCCATCCTCATCAAACTGCTTTTTCATGTTTTGGAAAGTGGTGTTAAGATCAGAGCCTTTGGATTCTAAAAAATCGGCATATACGGTCTGATAGGGCGGATAGACAGTATTCTGATAGCCTGCAAAATCCGATTGCTCCAGCGCTTCAAAATAGCGTTTGATGCATTCTCCATAGCCGGCATCAAATTGGTTCTCCTCGTATTGCAGCGCAATTCCATCCTGCGGCTGTTCGGAAGAGGAGGAGGAGGCTTTTGAGCAGCTGCTCATTGTCAGCAGCATCAAAGCCGACAAAAATAAAAGTCCTTTTTGCATGCCTGTCTCCTTAACAATAGAGGATATACCATTTATCTTCGCACTGAAATACGAACAGTTTTTCGCCTTGCAGTGCCTTGTTTGTTTCACCCTTCATATTCGAGCCTGCATCTGCGACATAACGGGTGATGGTAAGCTCATAGAAATGCTTGATCTTTTTAGAAATCTTTGTGCCGTCTTTTTCTTCGGAAAGGCTATCCATAATCTCCAGCAAAGTAGCGCTGGTTGTATATTCCTTTCCTTTTTCGGCATCGGTGATATCAATGAAGGAGAACGCAAAATCGCCTTCATTGAACTCGGTGATTGCCTTATGGGTATTTTCGAGAATCACCTGATCGGTGTATTCTCCATCCAGCACCTCATTGAGCTGATAATCGTGATAGAGCGGGAACTGTACTTCCTGGAACAGTTCGTCATTCTGCGTCTGAATGGCATAATAATAGCGGGTGATGACATCCAGCATATCTTCTGTGATAAAGCGGTAATCATACTGTACAGGCAGGATATAATCGTCGAGATTGACGGCCATAGTAGCACCATAGGGCATTTCATCTTCCGTGATGATACCGTCATCTTTATTGCAGGCTGTTGCTGAGAACGCCAGTGCTCCACAGAAAAGAAGCGCAATGCATTTGCGCATGAGTGCATAGTACATCGAAATTTCTCCTTCCGCATTGTCGCATGGTACAGATAGTTCTGAGACTATCCCAAATAAAGATACCACAAAACAGGAGATATGTCAAGATATTCGGAAGAATCTGCGGTTTTTCGGTCTGTTTTGGTGCTGAAGGTCACATTTCCGTCTTGCATTTTTCGCTGATCTATGCTATGATAGAAGTGTTCAAAATCCCATTTGCGATTGGAAAGGAGTAAATGTTATGGCAGCACACAGACATGGCGGTACTATTTTGACAGCGTTGCTTGCAGCCGGTGCCATCGGCTTGGCGACAAAGGTGATCAGCGACAAGAAGAAGCAGCAGCAACAGCAGCCTGCAGGTCCCATTGTTACTGCAATCATTTGTCCGGAATGCGGTGCAACGGCATCGGGAAATTTCTGTGAATTCTGCGGCACAAATCTGCGCTGAGCAATGATACTTTCGCACAACAAAGAAAAGGGAAGCGATCCGAACTTCACGGATCGCTTCCCTTTTTTGTTTTTGTATGACAGCGCAACGATTTGCGTTAGCTGCGTGAGGAAACACCTCTGAGCATTGCGGCCATAATTTCAGGATAGGTAATGGTGCAGGTATGGCGGTTAAGCAAGCCAAACAGCTCGCCGCTGCCGGTGAATGCGCCGTTATCCCACCAGACGCAGGGGATGCCGTAAGTGGAAGCGGTTGCCAGATAGTATTCCACCCACTCGGCACGCTCGGATTCGTTGTTCTTGCTCAGAGCACCGAATTCGCCGATGATCACCGGGATGCCTTTGCTGAGGAATTTATTCTTCAGACGCTCAAAGTTCTGTACAATATCGTAGGAACCGGAGCCTTGATCCCAGCTTGCGGTACCATTAACATTCAAAGCAAAGTCATAGGGTGCATAAGCATGGATCGAAACGATCAGATGATCGTCATTCGGCAGCTGAAGATCGTTTACAGTGCTTGCAATAGGAGAAGCGCAGTAGGGCGGAATCATGACAAATCGCTTGTCGTTGTTGCCGCCGGAGGCACGAATGGCACGCAATGCCGTTGCATTCATCTCATTGACAACAGCACGGGCGGTTGCATTGCCGCCGTTCCATTCGTTGGGATCTCCTACCAAACGAGGATCGTTGAGCGTTTCAAAAATCAGATGCTCGTCATAATGGCCGAATTTCTGACCGATCTGTGTCCACAGTGCCGTCAGCTGAGCCTTCTGCGCATCCAGATTGTCATAGGAGGGCACTTGCCATTCGGTATCGTGATGGGTATTGAGAATGCAGTACATATCGTTGCTGAGGACATAGCCTACCACTTCATAGATACGGTCCATCCATTCCTCATTGACTTTGTAATCGGGAGCGCTGCCCATTTTTTGTCCCCAGCTCACAGGAACACGGACGGTGTTGAAGCCTGCTGCCTTAACGGCATCGATCATGGCTTTGGTTGTGTAGGGGTTGCCCCATGCGGTTTCAAAGCTATATACGGAATTGGCGGTATTGCTGGTGGAATCCAGCGTATTGCCGAGGCTCCAGCCCAGCTTGATGTTGGCAACAAACTCCATGGCGGACTGTTCGAAGCCCTCTCCACCGGCAACAGGCGGCGTAATCTCTTCCGGAGTCTTATTCAGTGAGCCATCCAGAATACCGCGCTTGAGCAGCGTCAGGTCAATGCCGCTCAGTGTTCCGTTCTTATCCAGATCCGCATTGCCGGGAACAGCAAGCTCGGCACCTTCGATCAGATATTTGGCAAGCAGAACGACATCAGAGACAGAGACAGTACCATCATCGTTGATATCGCCCGGCTTGGTAGCGGTGTTTACCACTTTGATGCCGATGCTGTTGACGGTAATGGCATCAATATCGCCCCACCAATACTGGATCATGAAGTCGTTGGGGATGGGATATTCATCCTCCGGCACATCGAAAATGATGGTGCCGTTGGATTCGGCAATAATCATAGAATCCGCATACCAGTTGTCTTCGTTGAAGCCCTCTGCTGTATAACCGATCGCAGGCATGATGTTGGCACCTGCTTCGCCTGTGACATTAATCCAGACTTGATCGACAACAGCCGTAGGCGGTACACCAATCGCCTCGCAGGATGTTACCACATTGGTTTTGGTGTCGATGGTCTCATTGACCTCCAGAACATAATCGCAATCTGTAATGGGATTGCCCGTAAAGTTGGCAGCTGAGGCCGGCAGCATAGAAAGCTGACCGAGAACCAACAGCGCTGCAGTTGCAAGGCACTGCTTGCGATAATGAATTGTTCTCATCTTAAATTAACCCCCTAAAGTAAAAAATAGATGAAATACCGCCATTTATCAATATTATGATAAACAAATCCGAGGAACGAATTCCCATTTTAATTGTATCAGAATAAAGCAGTTAACAGAAGATTAAATATTGCTTAATTTTTGTATTATATTGCTTAATTTCGTTTTTTCATGCTATGCCGATGCGCCAGCCAGCGGTTGAGTTCTGCGCCGATGAGCCAACAATATACGCCGAAATAGAGCCAAACCAGCACCATAACCAAACCGGTCAGACCGCCGTATACATAGGAGTAGCGCGCCAGAGATCGCTGCAAAAAAAGACCATAAACAGAAACAGCCCCTCGCCAGAGGATGGCATTCAGAAAAGCGCCGGGCAAGGTTTGGCGGAATGTCGGACGGCGGCTGGGCAATATCACATAAGAGCACCAGAAAATCAGCATAAGCAGCAACGGACTGGCAAGATTGCGGATCAACGAAAACAGAAGATGCAGCACGCCCACATCCGGAAACAGCATCTCGGCAGCGTTGATCAGAAGTCTGCCGAATGCCATCATACCCAGCAGCGCCAGCAAAAGGATACAGAGCGCAACGGTATACAGACATCCGATCAATCGCAGCATCATTTGACCGCGGATTTCTTCGATGTTGTAGATGGTATTGAATGCATTCATCAAGGAAAGGAACAATCGGGCAGAAGTCCAGATCAGAAAGAGGATCAGCCAGATTTGCGCCGTATCAATGTTCTCATTGTAGTAGCCTTCGATCAAAGCAGTGATCAGTGGGCGAAACGATTCCGGCAGCAATGCGGAAAGGGTATCCTGCAGGCTTTGCGTCTGAATGGGAAGCAAGCGGCTCAGCAGACAGGTCAGCATGGTGAACGGGAAGAGGGCAAGCATCAGATAAAAGGTCGCCTGCGCTGCATAGGCGGACAGATGATGTGAGGCGAAGGTTCTGGCACAGCCAATGAAAAACCGCCATGTGCAGCCAATGGTGCGAAAAAAGGCTGACATAGCGGTTGTTTGTTTGGAATCGGGTTTAGTCTTCAAAGGAGTAGAGATCGGCGTATTCGGTACGGAACTGGTCAAAAATCCGAGTGAGCAGCGCCTCATCGGTTACAGCATCATAATGCTCGGTATCCAATCCCAGATCTACGATTTCCACAATGACAACGCCGCCTTCTTCATCATCAATAGGCAGCAGAATTGCATAGGATTTGCCGTCTGTTTTCACAATCTGAAGAAAAGTAAACCGCACCTCGTCGCCATTTTCATCTTCGAGAATCACCAGATCATCGTCCATTTCCTCTTGTGCAGGGGTCATAGTTTCCTTGCTCATAAACAATCCACATCCTTTTTGCGTGATTTTGATAGAGGTATTATACCACGCACAGCGCAGATATGTCAAGCCTGAGGACAAGAACCCGATCTGCTGTAGCGAAAAGTGTCGAAAGAGAGCTGCACTGCATATATTGATAGTGCGCAGCGAAACAGTGCGGCGCTTTGATTTCAAATCAGAAAGGAGCAAAGGATATGCAGCGAATGCACGACAAGGATGATGATTATGGCGGCATGATGCCGATCTTTCCTGAGCTGATCGTGCTGGCAATGAGCTACACGCCATTTCAGCAATGGGAGCAGCCGCTTCCTGAGGAAACCGCTTTGGCGGTAGGATCCGTATTTCCGTCGTTGATTATGCCTTTTATGATGGCAAAGGGAGGTGAAGGATATGATGCGCAATATGCAGCGGCCCATGGATGCAATGGGAAGGGATGAACTGAGACTTTGGATTCAGCAATTGCAGTTTACGATGCGGGATCTGGCGCTCTATCTGGATACGCATCCGGAGGATGCGAATGCGCATCGGTGTTATCTGGATGCGCTGCAGCGCTGGAAGCAGGCTTTGGCGGCCTATAAGGAGCGCTTTGGCATCCAGTTCCAAGAGCAGGTCTGTGATCACACGGATTGGAGCGCTTGGGTGTCAACGCCATGGCCATGGGAAAAGGGGGAAAACTGAATGTGGCAATATCAGAAAGCATTACAATATCCTGTGAAAATTAAGCAGCCCAATGCCAAGCTGGCTAAAATGGTCATTACCCAGCTTGGCGGTCCGGATGGAGAGCTGGGTGCCTCCATGCGCTATCTGAATCAGCGGTATACAATGCCGCTGCGAGAGCTTTCGGGCTTGCTGACGGATATCGGCACCGAGGAGCTTTCCCATATGGAGATTGTATCGGCGCTGGTATATCAGCTGACAAAGGGATTGACCCCGGAACAGCTTGAGGCACAGGGATTTGCACCGTATTTTGTGGATCATACCACAGGAATCTATCCTGTGGCAGCATCCGGTGTACCATTTTCAGCAGAGGTGTTCCAGTCAACAGGCGATGCCATTGCGGATCTGCATGAGGATCTCGGTGCAGAGCAGAAGGCGCGTAAGACTTATGATAATATTTTGCGGCTGGCAGATGATCCGGATGTCAGAGATGTGATCCGGTTCTTGCGTGCACGTGAAATTGTGCATTATCAGCGCTTTGGCGAGGGTATGCGGCTGCTGCAGGATAAGCTTGCGGCTTCATCGCCGTGGCCCAAGAACCCATATGCATTCAATCCTTCTTTCGATCATGAATGCTGGAAACATAAGGGACGCAAAGAGAAATAGCCGGTAAGCCTGTGGGAACCGCCGGCTGTTTTATGAGCGGATATCGATAATCACGATCCACAACGTGCCCTTAGGGGAAAGGAAAGCATAATACGCCAACAAACTGACTTCGCTGCATCAGTGAGGTCAGTTTTGTTTTGAAATCATTGCGTTGACGGATATAACCATGCTGAGATGCAAAAAAGCATCCGCCATACGTTGTGTACAGCGGATGCTTTCGAATCAGTGTTTGATTTCGCTGCAGCAGGTGATTAGCCCAGCTCTGCGAAATACTTGATGGTGCGAACCATCTGGCTGGTGTAGGAGTTCTCGTTATCGTACCAAGAAACAACCTGAACCTCGTACAGATCATCAGCGATCTTAGCAACCATGGTCTGTGTTGCATCGAACAGAGAACCGTAGGTCATGCCGATTACATCGGAAGAAACGATCTGATCCTCGTTGTAGCCGAAGGAAGCGGAAGCAGCAGCCTTCATAGCAGCATTGATGCCTTCCTTGGTCAC
>JAFXJT010000045.1 GCA_017532085.1 Oscillospiraceae bacterium
CCATCAACGGTACGCCAATCGAAGGTCTGAACGATACCCAGATCTGCTACATCAGCGGAACGATTTCCGGCGGCACACAAGCATCCGGCAACAATTCCTCTGCTTTCCCTTGGTAAGCGATGTTTCATGGCAAACGAAGTCTTCTCATATCCTTCATTTTCTGTTCAGGTGCACGGTTCAAAACGTGCACCTGCTTTTTTGCTGCTTGGCACCATAATTGACAAAACAGCTTAATTATGCTATAATAAATCATTATCTTCTGGGGAGGGATAGGATGTCCATCCAAACCATTTCCGATGTCGCTGCGCTGGCAGCATCGTTGTCCGGCGAAATGAAAACTGCTGTAATCGGTGCCGATCATACCATTGATCTCCTGATTGCCGCTGCGCTCTGCGGCGGTCATATTTTGCTGGAGGATCTGCCCGGTTCCGGAAAAACCACACTCGCCAAGGCATTTGCCAAAGTCTGTGGTTGCCAATTTCAACGGATTCAATGTACTCCCGATCTGATGCCTGCGGATCTGACCGGCTTTCAAATGCTGCAAAAGCAATCTGATGGCTCCAATACCATGGTATTCCGTCAAGGACCTGTCTTTACCAATCTGCTGCTTGCCGATGAAATCAATCGTATGGCACCGCGGACACAGGCCGGTCTTTTGGAGTGCATGGCAGAACAGCAGGTTTCCAGCGATGGAACCAGCTATCCACTGCTACAGCCCTTCTGGGTGATCGCAACCCAGAACCCCATTGAACTGCAAGGCACCTTTCCCCTGCCCGAAGCGCAACTGGATCGCTTTTTGATGCGTCTGAAAATGGGAAAGCCACAACGTGAACAGGAACGCTTCATTTTAGAATCCAGACAACTGTGCGATCCGCTCGCAGCGCTCAAAACCATCACAAATGCCGACGATTTCATCGCTGCGCAAGTGCTGATCCGACAGGTGCACACTTCCGGCGAGGTGCTGGATTACTTGCTCAATCTGGCTGAGACAACCCGTTCTCATCCTCGTATCCGATATGGATTGAGTACACGTGCGGTACTGGCTGTTCGTCATAGCGCCCAAGCATTTGCGGCGATGCATGGCCGTGATTATCTGCTGCCCGATGATATTAAGGCGGTATTCCCTGCGGTATGCACCCATCGCCTTCATGTCAGCAGCCATTCCATGAACGATACTCATGCTGCGGAACAAATCATTCAAGAGCTGCTCCATACCGTTGAGGTGCCGAAATAATGATGTATCTGCTACTATTACTACTCATTGCAGGTATCCTGCTGAGCTCTCATTTACTGACAAGACGGTATGGATTTCAGCATATCGAGTATCAGCTGCAGTTTGACAAAAACGAAGTCACTGAAGGTGAAACCGTTACTCTCATTGAACGGATTTGCAGCCGAAAGGCATTGCCGATTCCGTGGCTGAAGGTCGAAATGACCACACATGCCTCTCTCAAATTTGCACGATCCCAATCCACTGTCAGCGAATCAACGCGTTTTATTTCCAGCTTTTTTGCGCTGCATCCCTATCGACAAATCGAACGCCGATGGCAGGTGGAGTGCACACAGCGTGGTATTTTTTCTGTTGCGCATATTATTCTGGTAATCACAGATCTCTTTGGTACGCTGGAGCTTTCCAAGGCATTGCACGAATGCGCAGCTACCCTTACAGTATTGCCTTCTCCGATGGATTTTACTCTGCCGCAGCCTTTGACGCTGCCGCTCAACGGCCAGCCAATCAAACGTCGTCTGATTCCGGATCGTATGGCTATGGATGGGCTGCGTCCCTATCAGGATGGGGAGCCGATTCGTGATATTTGCTGGAGCGCAACTGCTCGCTTTGATACCCCTATGGTATATCAATTTCTCGATACGGTACAACCATCCATCACAGTGGTGCTGAATATGACCACCAGGGAATATGACCGTGACTTCGCTTCCGATCTGTCTGCGCTGGAGCAAGCCATCAAGCTTTGTACTGCATTGATCGAACAGGGACAAGCACTGCAAATCCCAACCCGATTCTGTGCCAATACAGCCATTGATCATACCAATGTCAATACGCAAGCCGCAAAAGGTGCATCCCATATCCACCATTTGCTGCAGATTCTTGCAGCACTACCCAACACCATCACGGAACGCTTTTCCAATCTGCTGTGTCGTATTTGTCAGCAGGAGCATCATGCTGCCATCTACGTTGTCACTGCTCTTGTGGATGAAGAGCTGCTCCGATTGGCTGCGCTCTATCCGAATATTACTGTTGTCACAATCAGACAGCTTTCCCCCGCACACCGCTTGCCAAATCTTTATTCCGCAGCTTGTTCCGCCAATCATTGAAAGGAGTTTCCTCTTTATGTTTCGCAATCGTATCACCGCTCTGGTACTGTGCGGTATGCTTCTGTTTTCTTTGACTGCCTGCAATTCCAAGAACAGCTCCCAAGCCGGATCTGATTCCGCCGTTACCACAACGGCACCACTCAGCGATCTGAATGCAATGCCGGAGAATTCCTATAACGGTCTTACCATCCTTCTGGATCAGATTACCGTAGCTGCCGGCTCTACCCATGTTCCTTATCGTGTCATTGTTTACAATAACCCCGGTTACTCGATGGCTGGTCTGCGTTTGATCTATCACGAAGACCTTAAGCCCTATTTTAATCCTGCGGATAGAACTGTGGAGTATCAACCCGGTGATGTCGCCAACAGTCTGATGCACAACAGTTTTATCAGCGAAGAAAAACGCATGATCGCCTTCGCAGGCTTCGGTGTTTCGGATATCTCCGTTGATGGTGTTCTTTTCACCTGCTATTTTGATGTTCCTGAAAAGGCAGCTTCCGGTGATGTTTATCCCATTCAGATCGAAATTGTTGATTTCAAGAATCTTGCCGATTCCCAGCTCAATCCCAATCTGATTCAAGGCAGCATCACGATTCAATAACGCCCCTTGTATGTGCTGTTGCAATACGCCAGAGAAGAATCCTGTTCTTCTCTGGCTTTTTTGTGTGTTGCACTCCGCGTTTCGACAGGTTTCTTTGTCATATTATGCTATGATAGAGCTATCATCTATGACAAAGGAGAACAAAATATGTCTGTTGATGCCCGTTTTGCCCGCTGTTTCTTTGGAATCTGCTCCATCCTATTCCTGCTTGCTTCACTTTGCGGCTGCAAGCATAATACAGATAGCGATGCACCTTCGGAATCTGCTTCCGATGCTTTGATGCAGCAGCCGCTCCCCTATGCAGAGCAAACCAAAGAGCAGCTTTATTTGCCCGATACGAATCCGCTATCCGAACAAAAAGTCATTGCGTCATGGATCCCCTATTTTCAGTATGCGGATCTGTTTGCAGAAGCCGATGAGGCAGAGGCACGCAATCGCATCCGCAGCTTACTCAGCGGTGCTAAGGCAATGGGGATTAACACCATTTTTGCTCATGTTTGTGCCTTCGGAGAAGCCTATTATCACTCGGAACACTATGCCTTGGCGGATCTTGCTTCGGATTTTGACTGTCTTCAGATTCTTGCTGAGGAATGTGATGCACTCTCGCTTTCTCTCCACGCATGGCTGAATCCCCTCAGGCTGCAAGCAGAACCAATCCTTGCAAAGCAAAGTCAAGAAACGCAAATTGCAGCATGGTATCAAAACCCACAAACAAACGGTCGCTATGTGGTGAAAGTCGATAGCCGCTGGTATCTGAATCCTGCCTATCCTGCTGTACAAGAATTCTTAGCAAAGGTCATCACAGAGCTTCTGCTGCATTATGATATCGACGGGATCCATATTGATGACTATTTCTATCCCACCACGGCACCGGAATTCGATGCCGAAGCATTTGCTGATTCCGGTGAGAAGGATCTGACTGCATGGCGAACATCCAATATCAATACACTGGTCTCTTACTTGTATCGCACCACCCATAGCCTGAAACCTCATGCCGTATTCTCGATTAGCCCTCAAGGAAATATGCATCAAAACCAAACAAAACTCTATGCAGACAGCACGCTTTGGTGCAGTCAGACCGGTTATTGCGACTGGATCATCCCCCAATTGTATTATGGCTATGAAAACCAGACCATGCCTTTTGAGCAAACTTTTTCCGATTGGTGTGCGCTCAAGCGTGCCGATGGCGTATCTCTGATGATCGGTCTTGCGGCATATAAGGTCGGTGTGATTGATGCGTTCGCAGGAAGCGGACAGACCGAATGGCAGGAACATAGCGGGATTCTTGCAGAGCAAACTGCTGATGTTCTGGAAAACAGCGCTCTGCAAGGGGTTGCATTTTATCATTTGGATGCTACATTGGCGCTCTCCCAGAGAGAAGAAACTGCGTTATCTCAAGTCATTTTGCAAAACCGTTCAGAGACCATTCAAACGTCTTCCGGCTCATAAAAGACAGCATCGCATTCTGTCCTGAAGGCAATTTATGCCTCACCCGATTCCCTTGATGTTTCCTCCTCACAAAAAAGTACGATACTGCGCTGCAACAGACACAGTATCGTACTTTTTTTGCTTTCTGTTATTATTCAATGGTCTCAACCTTCAACAAATTGGTCGTTCCGGAAATGCCAAGAGGAACGCCTGCGGTAATGACTACCAGATCACCCGGCTCTGCATAGCCTGCCTTGCAGGCTGCCTCAACTGCATGACGGAATAATCCATCGGTACTGGTTTCTTCCGCAATCACCAAAGGATAAACACCCCATGAAAGATTCATCTGCCGCTGCACCATTGGCTCCATGGTACAGGAAACAATCGGAAACATCGGACGATATTTTGAGATCAATCTTGCCGTTTCTCCGCCCTTGGTTACTGTTATGATCGCTGCGGCATCCAGATCATGTGCCGTTGTCACGGTAGCATGTGAAATTGCACCTGCCACATCCACACAGCCGCTTTGACATTTCGTAAATCTTCCTTTATAATCAATGCTGCGCTCTGTGGTTACCGCAATCCGAACCATGGTCTCAACTGCCTCCACAGGATACTGTCCTGCTGCAGTTTCGCCGGAAAGCATCAGCGCACTGGTGCCATCATAGATCGCATTGGCGACATCTGTGATCTCGGCTCGAGTGGGTCTTGCATGCTGAATCATAGACTCCAGCATCTGCGTTGCTGTAATGACCTGTTTGCCTGCCTCATATCCCTTTCGTATCAGCTTTTTCTGGATATCGGGGATCTGCTCAAAGGGGATTTCCACACCCATATCGCCGCGGGCAACCATAATACCGTCGGCTGCCTCAAGGATTTCATCAATATTCTCAACGCCTTCACGGTTTTCTATCTTGGCTATGATGCGCACGCCATACCACCCAAGACTCTGGGTAAATTTCCGCAGATATCGGATATCAGCACCGGTGCGTGCAAAACTTGCTGCGATAAAATCAAAGCCCAGTTTTGCTCCGAATTCCAGATCATTCATATCAGCATCACTGAGATAGGGCATCGATAAATTTACACCGGGGAAATTGCAGGACTTATAATTGGAAATCACGCCGCCATGAATCACACGACATTCCACATTCTTTGCAGATACGCTCTCAACACGTAGCTCCACAAGACCATCGTTGATCATAACCGAATCACCAGGCTTAATATCATTGGTCAGGCGAGCAAAATTGACACTGCCAATCTTATCATCGCAAGGAACATCCATTGTGGTGAGCGTGTAGGAAGCACCCTCCTGCAGCACTACGGGTCCGTTGGGGAAGGTACGCAGACGCACTTCAGGCCCTTTGGTATCCAGCATAGTAGCAATGGGCAGACCCAGCTCTTCCCGCAGACGCACCACCTGTTCAAAGCGTTTGCGATCTATTTCATAATTCGCGTGCGAAAAATTAAAGCGGGCAACATTCATACCAGCCTGCATCATTTGACGCAAAACAGCATCCGAATCGGTGGCAGGTCCGACGGTACATACAATTTTGGTTTTTCTTAATACAGTATTCACGGAATCAGACTCCTTTTATCATAATCTTATGCAGATTATTTCTCACAAAATTAACATGGCATCGCCAAAGCTGAAAAAACGATATCGTTCGGATACTGCTGTTTGATATGCCTGCATCGTATGTTCATATCCCGCAAATGCAGATACCAGCATGATCAAAGTGGATTCGGGCAGATGAAAATTCGTCAACAGACCATCAATACATTGAAACGTATAAGGCGGATAAATAAAGATTCCGGTGTCACCATCACAGGCACAGATTTCTCCATGCGCCTGCACAGCTCCCTCCAGTGTACGGCAAGAAGTAGTACCTACCGCAATGACTCTGCCGCCCTTTTCTTTGGTATCACGAATCAGATCGGCAGTCATCTTGGGAATGGAATAATGCTCGATATGCATATGATGATTCCGAATGTCGTCCTCTTTGACCGGACGGAAGGTTCCAAGACCAACATGAAGAGTGACAAATGCCGTTTTGATTCCCTTTTCCGGCAAGGCTGCAAGAATCTCCGGTGTAAAATGCAGACCCGCAGTGGGTGCCGCTGAAGATCCAAGCTCTTTGGCATATACCGTCTGATAGCGCTCTTTATCTGTCAGTTTTTCTGTAATATAAGGCGGCAGCGGCATCTGACCAATCTCATCCAGTACCCCATACAGATTGCCCTCACAGAAAAAGCGCACCAATCGACCGCCATCTTCTGTTGCCGCAAGCACCTCTGCCTCAAGTTTTCCATCGCCAAACCGGAAACGAGTGCCGGGTTTTGCTTTTTTGGCAGGCTTGCATATGATCTCCCAGACCTTTTCCTCCACAGGTTTCAACAGTAAAAACTCAATACCGGTACCGTTTTCCACCTTTTCTCCATAAAGCCGTGCAGGCAGCACACGAGAATCATTCATGACAAGCAGATCTCCGGGCCTTAAAAACGAAAGCAGATCATAAAAATGATGATGCGTAATCTCACCTGTTTCCCGATTCAGACAAAGCATACGGGATGCACTCCGAGGGGATACCGGCGTTTGTGCAATCAGCTCTTCCGGCAGTTCATAGGCATAGGTACTGCGTTTTGTCCATTCTGGCATGATATCCATCCTTCCGGATCTGTAATAAAATCATAAGTGTTTCATGGTAAATTCAGAATAGTCCCAAATTCACCCAGTATACAGTATACCACACTTTTTTGATTTTGTCCAGTCTTCTTCCATATGGTTTGCTGCCGATTTACCATGATATTGTATTCACGCAAAAAAAGAACGGCACTCTTATAACAGAGCCCGTCCTTTTTTTACATTTAATTGCCAAACACCCATGCATGCACAATACCAAACCATTCTCTCACCCAATAGGTCGGAACAAGATAACATGGCGTTTGTGCCGAAACCGCATAGCAGGTAAGACCCTCCTGCTTGGCAAGATACTGCGCACGATATTGATGAAAGGCATCCGTACCAAGCATGATATCTCCGCTGATTCCGTTTTCAGCAAGCATAGTTTTAGAAAACCGCAGATTTTCTGAGGTAGAAGTGGATTGATCTTCTTGATAAATCCGCCTCTCGTCAATGCCATGCTCTATGAGATATTGCGCCATACAAGCCGCTTCAGAGATTCCCTCGTTGGGTCCTTGTCCACCTGATACCACAACCAGCACATCCGGATGCTCCTGTAAATAGGCACAGGCAGCCTCCAACCGCTCTTTGAGCATCAAACTTGGCTGCGTGCCGTTCACCTTGCATCCAAGTACAATTATGGCAGCAGGCTGCTGTTCGGGTTTTCGATTGGCAGATACTGTCATCAGTACGGAAAGTACAAGACACAGCAGCAAACCGGCTGCAAGAATACTGCCAACTACCAGCAGACTGCTCTTTCCAAGCTTCCATCTCCAAAGCTTTTGTATCAAAGCCAGAAATGGCTTCAGCCAGATGCCCATCGCTGCAAGACAAATGCTTGCTGCCAATCCCGCCAGATTCCCGATATTGACGATCCCCAGCGGCATAGGCAAGAGAAAACATGCAATTCCCAATATGCCAACTGTAATCAGCACAATATGCAAGATAACATCAACCATTTTGGATTTCATTTTGATATTTGCGCAATGCTTCGGCAAGCTGTGCCGGACAAGAGGTTGCTTTGAATCCACAACGAATGCCATCCAAGCGTGCTATGACTTCTTCTACAGCCATACCCTTGACCAAAGCACAGATTCCTTGACTGTTGCCATGACAGCCACCCATGATCTGCACCTGCTCAATCACACCATTCTCAACAGAGATCCGCATTTTTTGTGCGCACACACCACGGGGAGTAAAATCAAAGACCATATAAAGTCTCCTTTCAGATACGGGCAACGCCCTCAGAAACAGCAGCCTCAGCGACAGCCTTGGCAACTGCTTCAGATACCTTCGGATCAAAGGGATTGGGAATGACACACTCGGGACAAAGTGCATCATCCGATACACAGCCGGCAATTGCCAACGCAGCAGCACGCTTCATCCCTTCTGTAATATCCGATGCACGAACAGAAAGTGCTCCCTTGAAAATACCGGGGAATGCCAATACATTGTTGATTTGATTGGGGAAATCACTTCGGCCGGTGCCGATTACAAATGCACCTGCAGCCTTTGCATCCTCAGGCATAATCTCCGGCACAGGATTTGCCATTGCAAAAATAAAGGGGTTTTCATTCATGCTGCGTACCATATCCTGCGTCACCAGATTCGGCTTGGAGACACCAATGAACACATCGGCGCCTTCCATGGCCTCTTTTAAGCCGCCGCGAATCTTGGCACGGTTGGTACGTGCTGCCAAAGAGGCAAGTGCCTCAGAAGAAAGTGCATCGCCTTCACAGATGATACCCTTCGAATTGAGCATCAGAATTTCCTTTACGCCAAAGGAAAGCAGCATCTCGGCAATGGCTACACCGGCTGCACCGGCACCGTTGATGACAATCTTCAAATCAGACATCGACTTGCCTGTAAGCTTACAAGCATTCAGCATCGCTGCAGTGGCAACAATGGCAGTACCGTGCTGATCATCATGGAATACCGGAATATCCAAAAGCTTCTTCAGCTTCCGCTCAATTTCAAAGCAGCGAGGTGCCGAAATATCCTCAAGATTGATGCCGCCAAAGCTGCCGGAAATCAAGGATACCGCATGGATAAACTCGTCGGGATCCTTGGTGCTCACACAAAGCGGAAATGCATTGACCCCTGCAAATTCACGAAACAGCGCACATTTACCCTCCATCACAGGCATCGCAGCCAGCGGACCGATATCACCAAGACCCAACACTGCAGTACCATCGGTGATGACAGCAACCAGATTGTGACGACCTGTCAGATCATAGGATTTGGATGGATCCTCCTGAATCTCAAGACAGGGCTTTGCAACACCGGGAGTATATGCAACCGAAAGTGCCTCCTGATCACGAATTGCTACACGGGAAATAATATCGAGCTTTCCGCCCCATTCCTGATGTGCAGCCAATGCTTTTTCCATAATGTCCATTCTTTCATTATCCTTTCGTATTTTTCTTTTGTATATGTTCCTGCGAGACAAAGGAAAGTAATCTCGCAAAATGCTCAGGATCTGTTGTGTTGGAGCCAAGATGCGACGGCTTCTGATTATACAGTCCATGGAAATCCGATCCGCCTGTTATAATCAAATCATAGCGCTTTGCGATATCACGCAGCATCTTTCTCTGCTCCGGTGCAGCGGAATAATGATCCACCTCAACACCGTCGATCTTGCCCTCTGCTGCCAATTCCTCCAGCAGTTCCAGATTGTCATAAAGCATCGGGTGAGCCAGCACCGCAACACCTCTTGATGCATGAATCAAATTCACAACATGCCGTACATCCGGATATGCACGATTGACAATACAGCAGCCATTCTGTGGATGAAACAGCTCGGAATCCAACGCACCATAAAACTCAAGTGCATAGCCGTAATCAATCAAAGCACGCATGATATGCACTTTAAAGATCGATTCGCTGCCCTTACAATGACGCAGCACACTATCCAAGGTAATCGGATAGCGCTCCATGACCTTTTCAATCATTTCCTTGCTGACTTCTTTTCGGATCTCACGCGATTTCATGCAAAGCATCTCTAAGCGATCGGGATTCTGCGGAAGATAACATAAAATATGCACCTTAGATTCTCGCTGTGTATCCCACGCACTCATTTCCACACCTTGGATGATCTGGATCTGATAGCGCTCTCCCAAAAAGCGAGCACGCGAATATCCCGAAAGCGTATCGTGATCTGTGATACAAAGCGCTTTCATCCCAATATGAGCTGCCTGGCGAACAATTTCCTCTATTCCAAGAGAACCATCTGAAAGTGTACTGTGACAATGCAAATCTATCATAAGAAACTCCGTTCTGCCGCTTTTTCCTTTGCAGCGGCGGGTTTTGATTTCGGATTTTCCGGCATATCTTTCCATCAGCCCTTCGCTGATGGCACCGTTATGGACAGATAAAAATACAGCACATCTATTATACCACAAACACCGCAGAAAATCAAGTGGCAGATGCAGAATGCCATGCAAGATGACGCTAAAACCACGAGCATTCGATACAGTTCATAGGCTCTTTGTGATATCTATCACTACATATTCCGAGATGGCTCCCGTTTTGAACGGAATTGCCCATCCGGAAATACCGGAAGTCACAATGAAATCCGTTTGTGCTCGATGCTCCGTGCCGTAATACCGATCATTGGCACCAATCCAAACACCGATTGGACCTGCCGGAAAAATATGTCCGCCATGGGTATGACCCGAAAGCACCAGATCTGCACCTGCTTGTGCCTGTGCAGCATAATCATTGGGCTGATGATCCACTACAATCGTATAGACCGCTTCATCAGATTCTGCCATCAGCGCTGACATCGGCAACCGAGTTTCCGCAGAGCGATCCAATCTGCCGATCAGCTGCAAATTGGTATCCAGCTGAACCGTCTCATCCTCCAGAATGATCACGCCCTGCCTCGTCAGCATCTGCCGAAGATCCATAACGGTAAAATCACGAGAGCCTTTTGCATATCCTTCATCATGATTGCCAAAAGAATAATAGACACCATATGTGGTATCCAGCGTTCCTAATGCCTCACAAGCACGCTCCATATCAACACGCTCGGAATCATCATCCACAAAATCCCCTGCCACAATCACCAGATCAGGATTCGTTTTTTGAATCCGCTCCATTTGCACTGCAAAAGCATCACCATCCAACGTTACACCCAGATGTGCATCAGCGATGAACACCACGCGTAAAGAATCCGGCTGCATCGCTTTTTGCGTTGTGAATGAATAAGAAGTTTCATACACATGATGTGCATAATAAAATCCAAAAGAAAAATAAATGACTGTCGCACAAATCGCTGCAATGCCTTCGGGATTCCCCTTCCGTACACGGTGCTTCCAACGGCGCAACAGCTTCGCAATCCCATCGCTGATCGCCCAGAATACAATCAAATGCAGTACTACCACGATGGTCGTAAACGGTGTCAACACCATAGCCAATACAATCAGAAGCATCGGTGAAAATGACAGCAGCCATGCGCATTTCGGATGCTGTAATGCAATTCGCTCGATCACAGAAAAACGATGAAATCGTGTGGCAAGATAATATAAACCGGCCAACATCAGTACAAACAAAATAAGAAATAAAACCACAAAAAACAAATCCGCCACCTCACTTTCAGCAGAATGCATCAAACCCGAATGGATCGTTTTCATTATAACATCCAATGATACAATTGTCAATTGATTCCCTTAGCGCCCGTAATATTACCGAAAAGCATACCCTCTACGATGACTGGATGCTACAAAAAAACAAGCACTGCAAAGCAGTGCTTGTTTTTGGATTCCCTAAATCCCCTTACTGACCCTCGTGGAAGAAGTAAGGCAGTGCGTCATAAATGTAATGACGGACATAGCCCCACCAGTGGGTCTTGCCGGGTGCTACCAAGTAATAGAAATTACCCTTTGAGAAATCACTGGTATAAACAAAATGGCTGTCGTTCTTCATCGCTTCCATCTGCGGATTCATATTGCCATATGCAATATCCTCAGATC